>JBCCXG010000103.1:0-12704 GCA_039191945.1 Bacteroidota bacterium | reverse complement strand
GGGCATTGTCTCAAAGGAAGCTTGCAATCCTGAACTGGAGAAGGGACAACGTTGACCTAGCGATCGACTTTTACGATGGTACGTTTGAAAACTATTTCAATCAAATCAACACCTTCTTCCCGATCCTCAGCGAGCAGGAGAAGTCGAAGTTCTATTACAACAAACTACGGCCTACGTTTGAGCAGTTCAATTCATTCGTTGTAGAGACCAGCGCTGACAATGGCGCTCTAATAGGGAAAATGTATAACTATCAGTTAGCGACGAAAGGAATCATCCTAGCCGCCACCACGAAAGTCCGCGAGGCCATCCTGGATAGTGGAGATGATGCACTCATTGAGAAATACGAAACGTGGATCGGTCAGAAAGAGGAGCTCGCGCGGCTTTTTAGTGCCAGCACAATGGCCATTGATGAGCGCAATCAGCAAATCGACTCGCTGTCAACACTTGCTAATGAGTTAGAAAAGCAATTGAGCGAAACCTCCTCAGCCTTTAAGACTGCCTTCGCTAATCAGCAGTATTCGTGGAAGGATGTGCAATCAAAGCTGAAACCCGGCGAGGCCGCAGTGGAAGTCATCCGCTTCCGAGATTTCGATCCCATGCGCGGCGGAAGCTACACCGAGGAAGTCTACTACGCGGCGCTAGTGGTCACCTCGGAGACGGTAGACGCGCCAAAGCTGGTCCTGATGGAAAACGGCAAGATGATGGAAACACGGTACCTGACTAACTATCGTAATGCGATACAATACCAGGTGAATGAGAACTATTCCTACAAGCTTTTCTGGAAGCCGATCAGCGAGCATCTGGCCAATGTCGAGAAAGTATACTTCTCTCCCGATGGGGTCTACAATCAGATCAGCATTTACACCTTACAGAATCCCGAGTCCAAGCAGTTTACAATCGACGAAGTGGAAATACAGTTGGTCAATAATACCAAGGACTTAATCACGTACAACTTCGATAAGAAAACACAATTTGGAAAGGCATCTTACCTTTTCGGATTCCCCAACTATAACATGGGTGCCCTGGAAGAAACGTCTTCTGCGATCACCACCGCTGACGTTACAGAGTTTTCTCAGGCCGCTGCTGAAAACCGCGGTAATCGAGGAGGTGCTCGTGGCGGGCGCGGAGGCGGAAGCTTCGGCGAACCTGCGGCTGGCTCTATGTCGCGAGGTGCTATTCCACGGGGAATCCGCGGCAACCTTCTACGGTACGTAGATAACAATTCTCTCTTGGCGCTTCTTCCAGGTACGCAAAAAGAAGTGAAGATCATCGATAGCCTATGGCAAGAGAAGAACGAAGAGCCGATCGTCTTCATGAGCGATGAGGCCGTAGAGGAACGTATCAAAGAAGTGAAGAGCCCTCAGACCCTCCACATCGCAACGCACGGATTCTTCCTGCAAAACGAAGATGGTGCCGCTGCAGAGGGCACGGAGGACAATTATGTGGAGAATCCATTGCTGAGATCTGGTCTGATTCTGGCCGGGGCTAACAGCTACATTTCCCATGGCCGCATCAGCAACTCGGATCGCCCGGAAGACGATGGTATCCTGACGGCTTTTGAAGCGATGAACCTCAACCTTGACGACACTGAGCTAGTAGTCCTCTCCGCCTGCGAAACAGGTCTAGGTGAGGTGCAAAATGGCGAAGGTGTATTCGGATTGCAGCGGTCATTTCAAGTGGCTGGGGCAGATGCCATCATTATGTCCATGTGGACAGTGGATGACAACGCCACGCAAGAGCTTATGACCAACTTCTACGAAGAGTGGCTGGAAAGCGGGGACAAGCACGGAGCGTTCATCGAAGCTCAAAAAAGACTAAAAGAAAAGTACACTGCCCCCTACTATTGGGGAGCATTTGTGATGGTCGGAAACTAATTGATATCGACCCACGAAAATAGAGAAAGCCCCGCTTCGCAGCTGGGCTTTTTTCGTAGCTCAAAACCTCTCGATCGACCGCTGGTTCTCTGATAGCGCACTACTTTTACCAACATGTCCCAATCGAAAAAGCTCTTTCTTCTGGATGCGATGGCGTTGATCTATCGCTCTCATTTTGCCTTGAGTAATAACCCAATTGTCAACAGCAAAGGGGTCAATACCGGGGCCATTCTTGGCTTTTCCAACGCACTTTACGAGATCATCACCAAAGAAGCACCTACACATATCGGGGTCGCTTTCGACACAGAGGCACCGACTTTTCGCCATACCGAATACAAGGAATACAAAGCCAATCGCGAACGACAACCGGAAGAAATCGAAGTGGCGATCCCGTACTGCAAGAAAATTATTGAGGGATTTGGTATCCCAATCTTAGAAAAAGATGGATTCGAAGCAGATGATATCATCGGGACCTTAGCCAAAAGAGCAGCGAGGGCCGGCTTTTCCGTTTACATGATGACGCCCGACAAGGATTTCGCTCAACTGGTAGAAGAACAAATCTTTCTCTACAAACCCGCCAGGATGGGCAATGCTGTCGAAGTCCTCGGACCCAATGAGGTCTTGAAAAAATTCGATATTCGATACGTTCATCAAGTGATTGACGTGCTGGGGCTGAAGGGAGATGCCATTGACAATATTCCCGGTATCCCAGGAATTGGCGACAAAACAGCCTCCAAACTACTTCACCAGTACGAGAGCGTCGAAGATATCGTAACCCACGTCGAAGAGCTCAAGGGGAGCCTGAAGAAGAAGATCGAAGAGTTTGGCGATCAGGGTATCCTCTCAAAGCAATTGGCCACGATCAATATTGAGGTCGATATTCCATTTGATGAAGAAAAGCTCACCTACTCCGGACCTAATGACGAGCTGCTGGTCCCTGTTTTCGATGAGCTTGAGTTTCGTACGCTATCCAAACGAGTCTTTGGTGGTGAGACGGCCATGAAAAAGGCGGCGGACAAAGCACAACTAGGTTTATTCGAGGAAGCAGCGCCTGAGCAACAACCAGATACGATCAAAAAGAGCATTGACTCCTTTGAGACCGACTATCAGGTAATCGATAGTGAATCCGCGCTACAAAAGCTGATCGAATTGCTTCAAGCTCAGGGGGAATTTTGCTTCGACACCGAGACTACTAGCTTGGAGACCGTAGAGGCGGAAATCGTCGGCATCGCCTTCAGCGTAAAAGCACTCCAAGCTTTCTACGTACCGTTTCCAGATACCCCGGACGAAGCAAAAGAGCTGCTACAGGAATTCAAAGCAGTCTTTGAAAATCCCAGTATTCGCAAGATTGGTCAGAACCTGAAGTACGACATGCAGATTCTGAGAAATTACGATGTACATATCCGAGGTGAGATCTTCGATACCATGCTGGCCCACTACTTGATTGAGCCCGAAGCAGCGCACAACATGGATGTACTAGCGGACAAGTACCTTCACTACGTGCCGATCAGCATTGAGTCGTTAATTGGACCCAAGGGCAAGCGGCAAAAATCCATGCGCGATGTGCCGCTGGATCAAGTCGCCCGATATGCCGCCGAGGATGCGGACATTACCCTGCAGCTCAAAGAGAAAATCTCTAGGGACATAGACGAGCGAGATTTGCACAAGCTGTTGCACGACGTGGAGCAACCCTTGTCATTTGTCCTGGCCGATATGGAATACGAGGGAGTCAGCATCGACCCGGAGGCCCTTCATGACATGTCAGAGGAGCTTGGCGAATTAAGCGAAACCATCCAGCGACAAATCTTCGAATTGGCTGGGGAATCGTTCAATATCGGATCCCCTAAGCAACTCGGGGTGATTCTCTTCGAGAAACTACAGCTGCTAGACAAGCCTAAGAAAACCAAAACGGGCCAGTATGCCACGGGCGAGGACGTCTTGAGCAAACTCGCCGCAGAGCACGAAATCGCCAGTAAAATCCTTGAGTTTCGAGAGTACCAAAAGCTCAAATCCACCTATGTCGATGCACTACCGAAACTTGTGAGTCCGCGAGACAGTCGAGTACACACCGACTATCGGCAGACCGTCGCGGCTACCGGAAGGTTAAGCTCCAACAATCCCAACCTGCAAAACATCCCGATCCGGACCGCCAAAGGGCGAGAAATCAGGAAGGCTTTTGTTCCCAAGAATGATGAGTATGTGATCCTCTCAGCGGATTATTCCCAAATCGAACTGAGGATCATGGCAGCCTTTTCGGGCGATGACAGCATGATTGGCGCCTTCAAAGAGGGAAGGGACATTCACGCCAATACGGCCAGCAAAGTATTTAAAGTGCCTTTGGAAGAAGTTGACCCCAACATGCGTCGCAAAGCCAAAGAAGTGAACTTCGGTATCATTTACGGCATCTCAGCATTTGGTCTGTCGCAGAACCTCAACATCCCTAGAGGAGAAGCCCAAGAAATCATCACGTCCTACTTCCAGGAATTCCCCGCTGTCAAGGCCTATATGGACAACGCCGTCACGGAAGCCAAAGAGCGCCACTATGTAACCACTATTCTCGGACGCCGGAGGTACCTGCGCAATATCAACTCCAGGAACTTCACAACTCGGGGGTTCGACGAGCGCAATGCCGTCAACGCACCGATCCAAGGAAGCGCCGCCGACATGATCAAGGTAGCAATGATCAACATCCACCAGCTGATGCGCAAAGAAAAGATGCAATCCAAGATGATCATGCAGGTCCACGATGAATTGGTCTTCGAAGCGCATCATGAAGAGCTGGACTTCTTGCAGCAGCAAGTTACAGAGCTAATGAAAACGGCCATTGAGCTCAATGTTCCTATGGAGGTTGGGATCGGCTCGGGAAAAAACTGGTTAGAAGCGCACTAGCGCCCCCTCCCCTCCAGCGCTGCTACGCAACTACAAGCCAAAAAGTGGCAGGGCATGAACCACTGACGTAAGAATGAGGTCGGCATGGTGCTTACAAGCTGATAATCGCCATATTTGCACGGGCTGGCCGGCGGGTTAAACCCGGATCATGCAATAGGATTCCTAAACGAGCAGCTAAATACCAAGATAATCAAGGACTTAGGTGAGGAGGCATAATCAACCATTATGGTGACGAGCCAATGCAGTGTTAAGTGCTTGATTATGAAGATATTTAGTTGCGTAGTTGGAAGGTTATTGCATGATCCGGGTTAAATCCGGTGACGGCCCCTCCTGCAACCCTTCTTTGAACATACAATGAATCAGTTCAAGCCAACATTAAGTGATATAAAAAGAGCTCATCAGCGCATCGAGAGATACATCATCCGTACTCCCATCCTGACCTCACACTCAATCAATGACCTAACAGGTTGTGAGATCGCTTTTAAGTGTGAAAACTTTCAGAAAATAGGGGCCTTCAAAATGCGCGGTGCAGCAAATGCCGTGTTCTCTTATCGACCGGAAGATAGGGCCAACGGATTCGCCACACACTCCTCTGGGAATCACGCGCAGGCGATAGCCCTCGCGAGCCAAATGGCCAATGTCCCGGCTTATGTAGTGATGCCTTCCAATGCCCCTGAAGTAAAGAAAAGGGCGGTAGCAGGGTATGGTGCGAAAATTATTTTCTGTGAACCCACCGTCGAAGCGCGCGAGTCCACTTGCAACCAGGTAATCAGCGAAACCGGTGCCACCTTTATCCACCCGTTCGATGACGAGCGGATCATCGCTGGACAAGCCACAGCTACCAAAGAGTTGATCGAAGATGAGCATGACCTCGACATCGTCATGACGCCTGTCGGCGGGGGTGGCTTGGCTGCGGGCGCCGCCCTGTCCGTCAAGTACCTTACACCTACAACGCAGGTCATTCTTGGAGAGCCTGAGGAGGTAAATGACGCGCACACCTCATTCAAAACAGGAAAGCTTGCACCAGCAACCAATAAACCCACGATCGCTGATGGTCTGAAGACCCCGCTGGGGAAACTGAATTTTGCCATCATACAAGAGCTTGTGTCGGACATTCTGCTGGTCAGTGAAGAGGAGATCGTCGCAGCTATGCGTTTGATCTGGGAGCGAATGAAAATAATTATTGAGCCGTCTTGCGCTGTTCCCCTGGCTGCTATTTTGCGAAATAAAGAGCTGTTTACCGGCAAAAAGGTGGGCATCATACTTACTGGGGGCAATGTGGATCTTGGTAACCTGCCATTCTAGTTTATCTAATCTAAAAGGAATCATGATGAGAATAACTGCTCTGTGCTGCGTACTGCTCGTCCAAGTCGCGGCCGCACAGGAGAAAATCAAACTACAACATGTAGTAGATGGGACATTCAGTGCCCAGAGCGTGCGCAACGTCAACTGGATGAATGACGGAGGCTTCTACACTGCGCTGGATGGCAATGCCGTGAAGCAGTACAGTATCCAGACAGGAGAGGTGGTGGAGACACTCGTCGATGGCCAAGCACTAGACATCACCATTGCGGGCTATGAGTTTTCGGCGGACGAGCAGCAAATACTACTGCTCACTGAACGAAAATCCATCTATCGCAGATCTTTTGTTGGTATCTACTATGCCTACGACCTGGAAAATGCCCGACTCATTGGTAAAGTCTCCAGCGAGCCCTGCTCTTATGCCACATTCAGTCCCGATGGCCGACAGGTCGCATTTGTACAAGATAACAACCTAAAAGTCACAGACTTGAAAGGAAAGACCGAAGCCCTGACGGGAGATGGTAAATTCAATGAAATCATCAACGGGAGCGCCGATTGGGTGTACGAGGAAGAGTTGTATTTGACCAAAGCCTTTGCTTGGAGCCCAGATGGCAAGTATCTCGCCTATGTCCGCTTCAACGAATCAGGGGTGAGAGAGTACAATCTGCAATATTGGGATGAGGGCGCGCTGTATCCAACTGATTATCGCTATAAGTATCCAAAGGCCGGGGAAGATAACTCCACCGTGGAGGTTTGGTGCCACCACCTCCCGAGTGGGAAACGACAAAAAATCGACATCGGACAGGAAAACGATATTTACGTACCTCGCCTCTCTTGGACGCCTGACAATCAACTATCCGTTCAAAAGCTGAATCGGTGGCAAAATACCCGGGAACTCTTCCACGCGAATCCTGAAAGTGGCAAGTCAGATCTTATCCTACAGGAAGTGTCTGACACGTATGTACACTTGACATTCTGCGACGACTTGAAGTATCTCGACGGTGATCGGTTTCTATACAGCAGTGAACGAGACGGCAATAAACACTTTTACCTCTACCAAAATGACGGCAAGCTGATCAACCAGATCACCTCCGGACGCTGGGACGCAGAAAAGTTAGTGGCCCTCGATGAGAAAAGGGATTTGCTTTATTTCACCTCGACAGAGGTGTCGCCAATGGAACGTCATCTGTTCCGAATCGCTCTGGACGGGCGCAAGAAGGAGAAGCTCACCACTACTGCCGGCGTACACGCGATTGATATGAGTCCAGATTCACAGTACTACATGGACTTCTCGTCCTCAGCCGACCGCGCTTTGACTGTGGAGTTATTCGAGACGCGCCGGCAACGCATGATCAAAGTATTGGTCGACAATGAGTCGCTGAATGAGAAAATCAGCGACTATCAGCTTAGCCCAAAGGAATTCTTCAGTTTTGAAAACTCCGAAGGTGATGCGCTCAATGGATATTTACTCAAGCCCGCAGACTTTGATGAAGGCAAAGAGTATCCGCTGTTGATGTTCCAATACAGTGGTCCGGGATCTCAGCAAGTGATGAACAGCAACGGTGGATCCCACTTCATTTGGCATCAATTCCTTGTGCAGCAGGGGTACATTGTTGCCGTCCTGGATCCGAGGGGCACTGGGGGACGGGGAGAGTCCTTCAAGAAAATGACCTACCTCCAACTGGGCAAGTACGAAGCGGAGGATCATATCGAAGCCGCCCGCTATTTTGGCCGTCAGCCGTACATTGATCAGAGCAGAATTGGCATCTGGGGATGGAGCTACGGTGGCTACATTTCGTCACTGGCGATGTTTCGCGGGGCTGGAGCTTTCAAGGCAGCTATCGCCGTTGCACCGGTCACTTCTTGGAGATTCTACGACACGATATACACTGAGCGCTACCTGCGAAGACCGCAAGACAATGCTGAGGGCTACGACGACAATAGTCCATTGACCTATGCAGATAAATTAGAGGGGGCATTCTTACTGATCCACGGCACGGGCGATGACAATGTGCACTTCAGCAATAGTGTGGCGCTACAGGAAAAACTGATTCAGGCCGGTAAGCAGTTTCAATCCTTCTACTATCCCGATCGAGCCCACGGGTTGCGCGGACCCGGTGGTCGGTTGCATCTCTATCAGATGATGACCGACTTCATTCTGGAAAGCCTCTGATTTGAGGAGTTTCCTCATTGTCACGAACCCGATCTCCGGAGCGAAAAAGGGGCCTTCACTTGCGGAGAAGGTCACATCCGTACTTGGAGAGGCGTCCATCCCCAGCAGGATTATATTCACAGATCCGCTTCGAAGCCTCAAAGATCAAGCGGTCGCAGGTGCTTTGGGCACACGGCCGCCGACTGACTTAATGGTCATCGGAGGCGATGGCACACTGAACGCCGCCATCAATGCTTTTGGTGATGAATGGCCCCTATCGATCATTCCCGCTGGTACTGGTAACGACTTTGTGAAGAATATCTCCGTTGGGAAGTCGCTCGATCAGCAGATCCAAACAGCTCTTCACGGTCAGGTAAAAGCAATAGACGTCGGCATTTGCAATGGCAGGCGCTTTCTCAATGGCGTAGGTGTCGGCTTTGATGGGCAGGTCGTCAAAGAGATGCTTCAGCAAAAGACCTGGATGAAGGGCCATCTGGCTTACTACGGCGTTGTCATTAAGATATTGAGCAGTTATCGAGAACAGGCCCTTTCTCTTCACTGGGATGAGACAAAGATCGAAGACGACCTCTTCCTGCTGACGGTAGGAAATGGGACGACTTTTGGTGGAGGCTTTCGCCTGACGCCAAATGCGCAACTAGATGATGGTTTGCTAGATGTCTGTGTGATCCGAAAAATACCGGCTTGGCGGAGGTTTGCCAACATTCATCGCTTGAGCAAGGGGACCCACTTTGATCTTGAAGAAGTCACCGAGCATCGGACTTCTTCACTCCAAATTAAAGGTAGCAATGGCGTGGCTGCGCACATCGATGGCGAATACTTCGGCCACCCTCCCTTTGATATCTCGCTAGAGAGACAGGCAGCGAGGGTCCGAATCAGCTCGAATCGCTAAGTGAGGCACTTCGGGATCTCCTCCAATACCACCAACCTACGATGCCGACGAGCATCAATGAAATAAACTGTGAATGTGAAAGCCAGTCACCTACAATGAACCCTCGACGCAAGTCCCCACGAAATATCTCAATGATCGATCGGCCCGCAGCATAGAGAATGATGTAGATAAAGAACAGCTGTCCCTCAAATCGTTTATGTCGTTTGAACATCATCAGTACACCAAAAATGGAAACGATCAAGAATACAGAATAGAGTTGCGTCGGGTGTAGTGACTCATGGAGGGGTGCTTTGGAGCTTTTGTGACTGAAAGTCACGCCCCATGGCTGAGTGGAAGGTAACCCGTAACAACACCCAGCCAAGAAACACCCCATCCTGCCAAATGCATGGACAATAGTGGCAGTGATAGCCAATAAATCAAGCATAGGCCAAACGGGCCACTTCTCCTTCCGGAAGTACCAAAAGGCCACAGGGAAGGCAAACAAGAGAGAGCCATAGAAGACAAAGCCCGTACGAAAATTGACGAGCATGTTGGATGGTGGAAAAAAGTAGAAGGATGGTTTTTCAAGATAGAAAAAGAGCTTTCCTCCCACAAACGCCGCAAGGATGATCCATACGGCCAGCATCTGTATTTTCTCAGGGTCCGCTCCCAATTCCTGATGGGCGGTGCGCCGCAAATACAAATAGCCGGTAACCGCACCCGTCATGATAAGCAGGCCGTAAGCGTATAGGGTAAAATCACCAAAGGACACGATCTCCGGATACATGGGCAGGGCTAGGTATCAAATTGATTGTTTTCGTAATGTTGACTGCTGTCATACACCTTGATCGCGATGACTTGAGCCTCGGCGGTCTTTTGTCCATCGGAATAAAAATCACAAGTCATTACTGTCTTTTTGGCGGTCGATGCCGTGACCCGGGCCTTTAGCAAGACGGGTATCCGACTCGAAGTTGGCTTCAGGTATTTGATCTCCATGGTTCCTGTTGCGTACCGGTACTCCGGCTCACTTCCCATGGATCGGTCTTCTGCCCGGTAGGCATGTGCAATCGCTGTCCCCATACAATGACAGTCGATCAAAGTTGCCATGATGCCTCCATTAAGCAATCCCGTCCAGCCTTGGTACTTAGATTGTGGGAGCCACTCACAACATGCCTCATCACCTTGCCAGTAACTCTTAATTTTTAGGCCTTCACTATTTTCGGCACCGCACCCAAAGCAGATGTTGCCGGGCATATGATCTTGAAAGAACTCCATTTGTAAAAAGCATATCGATGATTTGGAAGATAGAAAATAATCCAAACAGCGCTCTAATTCCCGCGAAGTTCTAATCATTAATCAGCAAGCCCCATGGCTTTTGATCTCCATTGCAAAGCGCTTGAAATGGACTATATTGTCTGACAACAGAGGCCGTAGGCGATATCATGACACAAACCCTAGATTTAAAGTTTCTTGGTCTACCAGGAGCTATTGGTGCATTCTTATTAGCCACTGATGACGGCCCTATTCTGATCGAAACTGGCCCCTATTCTACGTTTGCGCCGCTGGCAAAGGCCATCGGAACACATGGGTACCAAGTCGAAGATATCCGACACGTTTTTTTGACGCACATCCATCTGGATCACGCGGGAGCCGCATGGGCGTTTGCAGAAGCCGGAGCCAAGATCTACGTGCACCCATTTGGAGCAAAACACCTCATCGCCCCAGAAAAATTGATGGAGTCGGCACGTAGAATCTACCAAGAGGAGATGGACCGACTTTGGGGAGATATGCGAGCAATCCCTGAGCAACAGGTGGTAATAGTCGAGCATGGGCAGTCTTTTCAAATAGGCGGTCTGGGCCTGGTGGCGCATCACACCCCGGGACACGCCCGGCATCATATTGCGTGGCAGGTGGGCAAAGAGTTATTCGCTGGCGATGTCGCCGGTGTCAAGATTGAAAATGGACCCGTCGTGCCCCCCTGCCCACCGCCAGACATCGACATAGAGGCCTGGAAAGGATCACTACGGCTGATCCGAGGACTGGATTTGGACAAACTGCGGATCACGCACTTCGGTGAAATCACCGACATCGATACCCACCTATCGTCTTTGGAAACGAGCCTCGACGATTGGGCACATTGGATCAAGCAACAAATGTCCCTTGGACGAAGTGCGGATGAGATGACCCATGATTTCATGGCATATACCAATGAGCAGCTCAACGCTATGGGTGTTGAAGGCATAGGATTAAAATTGTACGAAGCCGCCAATCCCGCATGGATGAGTGTGGCGGGCTTGATGAGATACTGGACGAAGAAAGACAACTGAACCCCACCCCGAATGATGCAAAAACATTACTGGATACCGGCACTGATCGTGCTAGCTCTGACGGCTTGTGAACGAAACCCTTCGTCTTTTCAGTGCTTTTCTCCTGGAGGCCAATTGAGTGTAAAGGTGTTTGAGCGTGATACCCGGATCGCCTATCAGGTGAGTTTTAATGAAGAAGTAATCATCGACACCTCTTTCGTGGGCTTCGAATTCCTCGACGCACCCGCCTTGGGTAGAGACCTGATTGTAACCAATAGAGTGGAATCGAGCTTCTCAGAAACCTGGAAAATGCCCTGGGGGGAGCAACTTTTAGTGGAAAATGAATACCAAGAGTTGCTCCTCGAACTGCAGGAAATGTCCGAACCCAAGCGACTCGTCAATCTTGTCTTCAGAGTTTATGATGACGGCGTAGGTTTCCGTTTTGAGTTTCCCGAACAGGTAGGGTGGAGTGAGGCTACGATCACCGGTGAGTCAACTGAATTCCAACTGACCGCTGATCACCAGGTGTGGTGGATCCCAGGAGATTGGGACATCTACGAGCATCTATACCGGACCACCAAAGTATCCGAAATCAATGCCATTCAATACCGAGATCATCCCAACCTAGCCGCCAGTCACATCCCCTACAACGCGGTCAATACACCGGTGACCATGAAAACAGCGTCCGGTAAGTACCTTAGCTTCCACGAAGCAGACCTTACCAACTACTCAGGCATGACGCTTCGCGTTGACACTGCGACTTTGAAGCTCACGAGTGAGTTGGTAGGTGCGAAAGAGGGACACAAAGTGAAAGCTACACTGCCTTTTGTGACCCCCTGGCGCACGATCCAAGTGGCGGAGCGAGCGGGAGATCTCATAGAATCGAACCTTATTGTCAACCTCAATGAGCCGGCAGATAGCTTATTGGATATCTCCTGGTTTGAGCCGACAAAGTACATCGGCATCTGGTGGGAAATGCATCTTGATAAATCTACATGGCAGTACGAAGGAGGTCGTCATGGCGCCACGACGGAAAATGCCCGGCGTTACATCGACTTTGCTGCGAAAAACAATATCGGAGCACTGCTCATCGAGGGTTGGAATACCGGCTGGGAACGATGGATTGGTTTCCCGGACCGGGAGGGAGTATTCGACTTCGTGACACCATATCCCGACTATGATATTGAAGAGGTGGTGAATTATGGCCGGGAGCAGGGTGTGGCACTCATCATGCATCATGAGACATCCGCCGCACCTCGTACTTATGACCAACAATTGGATACCGCTTACCG
>JBCCXG010000102.1:0-12717 GCA_039191945.1 Bacteroidota bacterium | reverse complement strand
GTTTCGACGGTCACTTTGACGCCCCTCGTGGTATCAGTAATCATTTTCTTCATTCAGTACAATTTATGATTCAAACATTGAAGATTTTTACGAAAGAGGCAAGCATTGCGGATAATTTATTTTACTGATTTTTTGCTTTTGCCATGAAAAATTTATAATAGAATTTGGAAGGCACTAATATTGAAGCAAATAGCCTGTGCCTGATGAAAGTCAATATTGAAGAAAGCTGGGGTGTCGCCCTGGCTGACGAATTCTCCAAGCCCTACTTTTCCGAACTGACCGATTTTGTCCGACAGGAGTATCAGACAAGTCGTATCTATCCGCCCGGTAGCCAAATCTTCAATGCATTTGACTTTTGCCCTTTTGAGCAGACTCGGGTAGTCATCCTGGGTCAAGACCCCTATCACGGAAAGGGTCAAGCGCACGGCCTTTGCTTTTCAGTCAATGAGGGGGTACCCATGCCACCATCGCTAGTGAATATTTTCAAGGAAATCCGATCGGACTTAGGCGAAGATTGTCCAGCCAATGGCAATTTGGAGCGATGGGCGCACCAGGGAGTGCTTTTGCTGAATGCGACGCTCACCGTGCGTGCTTCCCAGCCTGGTTCTCACCAAAACAAAGGATGGGAAGACTTCACCGACGCGGTGATCCATCGACTCAATCATGAGAAGGAGCATTTGGTTTTCATGCTATGGGGGTCCTACGCGCAGCGGAAGGGCGAATTTATCGATCAGTCCCGGCATTTGGTTTTGAAGTCTCCACATCCTTCACCCTTTAGTGCCAATCGGGGTTTTTTTGGTAATCGCCACTTTAGCCAGTGCAATGCCTATCTGCAAAAAAACGGCACTGCGGTTGTCGACTGGTAGTATCCAATATTTCCACTATATTGAATTTTGCCTGTTCTCAATTATGCTCGAGAATTTCGATACGTACGACCACTACGAGAGCAAATCTGAGCGAGACAATAAGCTCGCCGGCTTCTTTACATTGGTCGCCTTCGCTGGGGGGCTGATTGGAGTCTTTGCACTCGTCTCCTATCTACTAGGCTGATAGATCAGTCAATGCCATTGAACAGTCGGCCCCATCTTATGCGGCTCAATAGACTTTTGTTACTATCCGCAGACATCCAAATAAAGGAAGCCTCGCCCACGATATAGTCCTCCGAGACGAAGCCCCAGTACCGCGAATCCTGGGAGTTGTGACGATTGTCACCCATCATGAAATAATAGTCTTTGGTGAACTCATATTCGACCACAGCTTGACCATCGATCTGCAACTTGCCGTCGACTACTGCCACAGTGCCGGCGTTCTCATAGTCCTCGATAGTCGTTGCGAATTTGGCTACATTCAGCGAATCCATGGTCACTTTCATGCCGCGATAGGGGATTTCAAGGGGTCCGAAGTTGTCTCGATTCCAAGGGAAGACCGAGGCGTCGGGGAAGATGTTGAACTCGTGACGGTTGAGGGCATACGTCATTTTCTCCACAGATTGTATGAAGTCCAGGTTTCCCAGGGCTGATGCAGTCTCTTCGTCCGTATGCACCATATAGCCGCCATTACTCGGTCCACCCACAGGCTCTCTGATATCGTATTTTTCAAAAACCCGCTCTCTGATCGTCTGATCGGTTCGGAGATAGTAAGAGTGCTGCATGCCCTCTGGATCTTCCCCCCGCTCACCATTGACGTAGACGTCTCCTTCGCGGACCTCCACTACATCGCCAGCGATCGCTACGCAGCGCTTGATGTAGTGCGTTTTTAGATCGATTGGATGGTGACTATTGTCAGGCCTTTCGTTGAAATTGTCGTTGACGGGATAGTTGAACACGACGACGTCGTTTCGCTCTACCTTTCCCAGGGAGGGTAAGCGCCACTGAGGGAGCTGGATCAACCTAAGATAGGAGGGAGCTTCGGTGCCCCAGATCTTGGCGTGAGTCAATGGTATCTGCAGGGGAGTTCTGGGCGTCCGAGGTCCATACTCCACCTTACTCACGAAAAGAAAGTCTCCGACGAGCAACGAACGCTCCATAGAGGGTGTAGGGATCACGTAGGCTTCCATGAAGATCCAGCGGATAAACGTAGCGGCGAATACCGCAAATACGATGGCTTCAAACCACTCTTTACCGGTGCTTTTCGGCTTTTTGGGAATATCTACTGCTTTCCCGATGTACTTTGAGTCTGACCAGGCGACGTAGGTCAGGTAGATCGGCGAGAAAAGTACACCCAGTGCCTGATCTACGTAAGAGTATCGGTCAAATGACTTCAGCAGGTCCAGAACCATCGTCAGTGCCACGAAAAAGTTGACCACAGGTACGATCAGCATCGCCACCCACCATTGAGGTCGACCGATAATCTTGAGATGAATGAAGTAATTGTAAAACGGGACAAATCCCATCACAGGGTTTTCGCCAGCTTTCTCAAAGAACTTGTAATAGGCTATGCCCTGTAAGACATACCAGCTGAGTAAAAATATGACGAGAAACGAAGCGCTAAAGTCGTTGAGATACATATATCAGATTTAGATATTTAGATAGTCGTCCATCGATAGGAAACCCTTTTTGTCTTGGATCCACTCGGCTACTTTCACCGCTCCGAGGGCAAATCCCTGTCGGGAAAAGGCCTGGTGTTTGATTTCAATACTGTCCTCTGCCGACCTATAGCTTACGGTATGCGTACCGGGAACGTTGGCCAATCGCTCTGAAATTATCGATAATGCACGGCTGTCTTTGCTGGGTTCGTTGACCCACGAAGACTTTTCCTCGTGCACGTCCAGCAAGCCCTCGGCCAACGTGATGGCTGTTCCGGAAGGTTGATCCAGTTTCTCCGTATGGTGAATCTCCTTCATCTCCACTTCGTAGCCTGTTCCCGACATGAGTCGGGCGAGGTAGCGATTGAGATGAAAAAAGAGGTTGACACCCAGGCTGAAATTGGACGCGTAAAAGAAGGCACCACCCAGCGCCTTGGTCTTCTCTTCTATGGTTGGGAGATGGTCAAGCCAACCCGTCGTGCCGCTGATCACCTTGACGCCCTGATCGATACATCGATTGATGTTGTCATAGGCTACCTCTGGTCGGGTAAATTCTATGGCCACGTCCGTATTTGAGCTGTTGAGCAAAGCCAAATCATCGCCATTGTCTTGATCGATGATGTAGCTGATGGTATGCCCACGATCCTCAAGAATGGAATGGATCACCTTGCCCATTTTGCCATATCCAATCAAAGCTACCTTCACGGACTTAGAAGTTCAACGTCAGAGATACGCCCATAGAGCGCGAATATATTGGAGATGATTCAAAACTGGGTTCCAAGTTCAATGAAAGGCTCTCATTCACTTGAAACTCGTGCAGGTGAGCCGCGACGTGGGCTTCTACGATATTGATCATATAGGCCGCTACCGTCAGTATGATCAAAAAGTCCCGATCTCTCCGAAACCTGTCTCTGTTTCTTGTCAATGTGGTCTCGTCGAAGTTTACTGCGAGCGTCGAGGTGGGATTGTTGGTTCTTTGTTCGATCAGGGCATTGGTGAAGTCGCTGTACAATTCATGGTTGTACCTTATACCGTGAAAGAGCCCTAAGAAGGCGCCGTAGATGATGGGTACTTTCCAATATTGTCGATTGTACACCTGACCGAGTCCGGGTAGAGCCGCTGACAGGACCGCTGCTTTGTTGGGGTCGAGCGTGGAGATCTCCTCAAAGAACTCTATTTCCTCATTGCCCTCCACTTCCGCAAAAAGCGAGTCCGGATCCACCTCTACCGTGCCGGCGTAGATCGTCGAGTCTACTTCCTGTACGGTAGAGTCTGGGGCTTGCGCGGTTGCTGTTGGTGAGGTCATCAAAGACAGCAAGGCCAATGCCAGCGCCAGATTACATTTCCAAAATCTCGAGAATGCGATTGAGGTCGTCAGTAGAAACGAAAGGGATCTTAATTTCGCCACGGTTTTTGCCATCCGCCTGTATCTTGATCTTTGTGCCGAAGTGCGAAGATAGCTGATCTTGCAACTTGCTGATCTCCGGACTTATCGCTGGCCTTTCTGTGGTATTCACCTTCGTAGGCAGACTGGCAATCCGAGCAAGTTCCTCCGCCTTGCGCACGGATAACGATTCTTTGATGATCTTATGATATAAATCGAGTTGAACATCCACGTCCTCTACGGCGAGCAGCGCCTTGGCGTGACCCATGGCGATGTGCCCGTCTCTGATCGCCACCTGGATGGCTGGAGGCAATTTCAATAGGCGCAGGTAGTTGTTGACGGTCGTCCGCTTTTTGCCTACACGGTCTCCGAGCTCCTCCTGCTTCAAGCCGATCTCTGTCAGCAGTCGCTGATAGGACAGCGCAATTTCGATGGCATTGAGGTTTTCCCTTTGGATGTTTTCGATCAGCGCAAACTCCAGCATCTGCTGATCATCGGCCACCCGAATGTAGGCCGGTATCTTGTCCAAACCTGCTCGCTTTGAGGCCTGCAGTCTACGCTCTCCGGAGATGAGCTGATAGGCCTCTTCTGATAGCTTACGAACCGTAATGGGCTGGATAATGCCCTGCACTCGAATACTTTCGGCGAGCTCCTCGAGCGCTTCTTCATTGAAATCTGAGCGAGGTTGGAAGGGGTTGACTTCGATCTGAGCGACTTCGATCTCATCGATAGCGGTCTGCTCGCTCAGCTCTTCTTTGACTACCGATTCCTCCTTATCGGAGTCTTCGAGTAGTGCCCCAAGGCCTCGTCCCAGTCCTGACTTTCGTTTGTCTTTGGCCATAATGGAGGTGCTAAGCTGCTTTTACTTCATTGCGCTTCAGTATCTCTCTTGCAAGATTGAGGTAGCTGAGTGCGCCTTTGGACTCCGCATCATGTGTGATAGCGGGTGTGCCGAAGCTGGGTGATTCGCTTAATTTGATATTGCGAGGGATCAAGGTGTCAAATACCATCGTCTTGAAATGGATCCGAACCTCCTCGACGACTTGGTTGGACAGATTGAGCCGAGTGTCGTACATGGTCAACAAGATACCCTCGATCTCTAGGTCGGTATTGAGTCGACTTTGGATGATCTTGATCGTATTGAGCAACTTCCCAAGACCCTCGAGCGCGAAGTATTCGCATTGCACAGGGATGATCACCGAATCAGCGGCAGTCAGCGCATTGATCGTAATCAAACCAAGGGAGGGCGAACAATCAATAATGATAAAGTCGTACTTGTTTCGTAGCGCGTTGAGGGCCTGCTTCATTTTCTCCTCTCGCTTTTCGATATTGACCATCTCCACTTCTGCACCGACGAGGTCGATGTGGGAAGGGAGCAAATCGAGGTACTTGATGTCCGTCTTCACAATACTGCTCAAGGCGTCTGCCCCGTCGACCATGCACTCATAGATGCTGGTTCTCACTTCTTTCGGATCTTTGCCTACGCCAGAGGTGGCATTCGCCTGAGGGTCGGCATCGACAATCAACGTTTTCAGTTCCAGGGCTGCCAAGCTGGCGGCCAGGTTGATCGCTGTTGTGGTTTTACCAACTCCTCCTTTTTGGTTAGCGATTGCGATGACTTTCCCCATGGGTTTGACTAAGTTTTGTGGTTAAAAAAAGCGTTGTAATTAGCACCTTTGGATCCTTCCTGAATGCAAGGAATGACTCGAAAAAGGACACAAATATATCCACATTGATAGGACTAATCCACCTATGTGGGTTAATTGTTAATTAGCTAAAATGGCCTCAGTAAACCTCAAAAAATGAGACGGTTACCCCCCGAAAACTTGTGGATACTACTTCTTTTTCTTGCCTTTTTTTCGAGCTTCTTCGCTGGCTTTCATGGCTTCTTCCAGGCGAGATTGAAACTTTGACTTCTTCTTATTCGCATTCTTTTTTCGATTCTCATCCAGGATCTTTTTGATCTTGTCCTCGTCTATGATCCGGCGGAACAGGAAGATTTGACCGAATGATACGATGTTCGAGACGAAGTAGTAGTAGGTGAGCCCTGACGCGTAGCTATTGAAAAAGAACAATAGCATGATGGGCATCAGGTACTGGAGCGACTTCATGGGCCCCTGTACCGTGGTCATCTGGCTATTGGCCACGGTAAAGAGGATGGTAGACACACACATCAAAATGGTAAAGAGGCTGATATGATTGCCATAAATACCTGTGAGTAGAGGTACGTCACCCGTCCATGAGACGATCGCGTCATACGTCGACAAATCCTTTGCCCAAAGAAAACTTACTTGTCGCAACTCGATCGCGTTGGGAATGTAATAGAAGAGGGCAACTAGTATGGGGAACTGCAGCACCATAGGAATGCATCCACTGAGGGGGTTGATTCCTACTTTTTGGTACAAAGCCATCTGCTCTTGCTGCGCTTTCTGCATGTCTTCGCCATGCTTCTCTTTGATTTCATCCAGTTCAGGCTTTAAGACCCGCATCTTGGCCATGGACATGTGAGACTTGTAGGTCAGCGGCGACAGGATGAGTCGGATGATGATGACCAAGACAATGATCAGCAGTGGGTAATTCGAAATGAAGGTCTCCAACCCTCGCCAGATGGGAAGGATGAGGTACTTGTTGACGAAGGAAAGAATACTCCACCCCAGGTTGAGGTTTTCTGTAAACTCAGGGGCAAAGGCCTCCAGCGTATAATAACTGTTGGGACCAAAAAATAGCTTGAAATTACTGGTGCCATTCGCGAGATCAGTGAATGGGATCTCAGTAGTCATGGTCATGTACTTGACCGTGGTTTCATCTGCTTCGTTGATGGCAGAAGTGATCCATGCGCTAGAGAAGTTACTTTCTGCGGCACTGGCTGATGTAAAGTACTTTTGTTTGAAGGCGATCCATTGGATAAGGTCTTCGACTTTTTCCTCTTCCCTGGAAGTACTTGTGGCCGAGAGATAGTCCACCGAGCCGTCGGCTGTGGCGTATCGGACCGTCGTCCTGTTTCTTGGATCTTTCAGGTGGGGTTCAATTCGATTGGCCTTGTGATCCCAATTAAGGATGAGGTTTTTAGGCGCAATTTGTCGTTCAAACCCCTTGGACTCGATCCGGTAGCCCAATTCGTATAGGCCATTGTACAAGGTGTAGATCTGCACCAGGGCTGAGCCGTCGGGCAGATTCACACGGTAGCTGAGTTCGATGCTATCTTGATACCTCTCTACGCTGGATTCAAAGTATAAGTCCTTGAAAGACAAATTTTTGGACTGGTGCTCAAATAAGATGTCCATGTTTGACTTCTCCGGTACCATGAGCTGCAGCGGCGTGTCATCGTAAGACGTGTAGTCCTTCAGGGTAACGCCGCGAATGAATCCGCCTTTGCTCGAGAAGTCAATCAGCAACTTGTCCGTTTCCAGGGTTGTTGTTCGTTCTTCCCCCTCCGATACTACGGAAAACGCGCCGTATTTCAGTTGCTGCAGGGCTTGTGCCGCGGAGTCAGAGAGTGTTTCTTGTACAACCTCCTCAATTGGACTAGGTGCAGCCTCAACAGTGGTGGTGTCTACTTGTGGGGCTTCCTCAGCTTGTGGCACGGGAGGATCCGGCGCGAAGAATTGAAAGTACAGCAAAAATAAGACGAGCATGGCGAGCAAGCCTGTCAATTGGTTTCGGTCCATAATAGTAGGATATCTCTTAAGACGCTATCAGCGCTTTTCGCTGCGTCAGCGCTGCTTTTATAAATTTAACAAACAAAGGGTGAGGATTGAGTACGGTAGACTTCAGCTCCGGATGGAATTGGGTACCCACAAACCACGGGTGCTCCGTTATTTCCATGATCTCTACCAAGTTGGAATCTGGGTTTACACCCGACGCCATAAATCCGTATTTCTCAAAGTCTTCCAGGTACTTACTATTGAATTCATAGCGGTGCCGATGTCTTTCTTTGATCTTCGACTGGCTATAAGTCTGTTGCGCTTTGGTTCCCTTCTTGACGACACAAGAATAGGCACCCAGTCGCATGGTTCCGCCCATATCCTTCACTGCTTTTTGGTCCTCCATCAGATCAATGACGGGATGCTTGGTTTTAGGGTTGATCTCAGTCGAGTTGGCGCCTTTCAGCCGTAGCACATTGCGGGCAAACTCGACGACGGCGCATTGAAGTCCCAGGCAGATGCCAAAGAAGGGTGTATTGTTTTCTCGGGCATATTGCACAGCGAGGATCTTGCCCTCAATACCGCGTTCACCAAATCCGGGGGCGACCAAGATCCCGTCCAGATCGTCCAGGAGTTTGCTTACATTTTCTGAGGTGATGTCTTCAGCATGGATCCATTCGACATTGACCCGGCACTCATTTTCGGCTCCTGCATGGACAAAAGCCTCCGCAATGGATTTGTAGGCATCTTTCAGCTCCACGTACTTGCCGATCAACCCAATATCAACCGTATCCGTCGGATTCTTAAGCCGCCCGAGATATTCTTTCCATTGATCAATCTTCGGCTCACGTTTGTAGGAGAGCTTTAGTTTTGACAACACTCGCTCGTCCAGACGCTCCTTGCGCATCAGTAAGGGTACATCATATATGGTTTCTGCATCCAAAGCCTCGATGACACTGTTTACCGGTACGTTGCAAAACAAGGCAAGTTTCTTACGGATGTCCGAGTTTAATGGGTACTCGGAGCGGCAAACCAGGATGTCTGGCTGGATACCTGCCTCCAACAGTTCTTTGACGGAGTGTTGCGTGGGTTTGGTTTTCAACTCGCCGGCGGCCTTGAGATAAGGCACCAATGTCAAGTGTATCGACACAAAATTGTTCGCACCCAATTCCAAACGCGCCTGTCTCACCGCCTCGATAAAGGGGAGGGATTCGATGTCTCCCACGCATCCGCCGATCTCCGTAATGACGATGTCATACTTGCCTGTCTCTCCCAGCTTGTAGAAGTTGTTTTTGATCTCGTCGGTGATGTGCGGCACCACCTGGACCGTTTTCCCTAAAAAGTCTCCTGCCCGCTCCCGGTTGATCACTTCGTAGTAGATTCGGCCGGTTGTCACGTTATTGTTTTGCGACGTAGGTATGTTGAGAAAGCGTTCATAATGACCGAGGTCGAGGTCAGTTTCAGCCCCGTCATCCGTCACGTAGCACTCGCCATGTTCATAGGGATTGAGCGTGCCGGGATCGACGTTGATGTAGGGGTCAAACTTCTGGATAGTTACAGAAAATCCTCTTGCCTGAAGTAGTTTTCCGAGGGATGCTGCGATGATGCCTTTGCCCAATGAGGATGTGACACCGCCCGTAACGAAAATGTATTTTGCCTTGGCCATCTAGGTTTAGTTACGGGATGCAAATGTAACTCCTTCGACGGACTATTTCTTAAAGAGGCGGTAATTAAATGAGATTGAGAAATAACCGATTGGTTCCAAATCAAAGGCTTCTTCCGATAATTCTATGGGTACGCTGTACGAATACGCCAGCAAAACAAAATAATGTTTGGTGCTTAGGGTGATGGGCAGTGTGAAGCCGTAGTTGAGAAAACCGAATGCTTTGCTGTTGTCCACCACGAGCAAAAATTCATCGATCAGCGCTTCCTGCTCACCAGTCAACTCCCGTCCAAGGGCTAGATCATTGACGACTCCAAGCAGTGCTAGTAGCGTTCTGCTTGAGATGTCGGGATTCTCGTCCAAGAAGCTCTGTAGCTCGGATCTTCGTTCTGCTCTGCTCAGATCGCGCCACTCCACGCGAAGCTGTGCTAGCCGATCAAAGTTAGAGGTATTGAATGTGGTGATGATGTCATTGCCGATGATACCGCTAATAGTCGGACTGATGCGCACATTGTCAAACCAGAGGAAATTTTTGAACCGGAAGTCGTAGGATGCGCCGCCGATGAACCGGTGCGCGGATTCGTCCCCGAAGAGCAGTGAGTAGTCGAGCCCAAAACTCAAATCCCCGATTCGGTAGCTGAGGGTCGCTCCAAGGTTATTTTCAAAGAACGATTCCGTTTCGTTGTAGATCCATCGTTCGTAGCTCGCGCCAAATGTCCAATGCGAGTTGATCATTTTGAGGTAGCCCGCGGACAGTACGGTGAGGTTGTAATTGGGGTCCCCTTGACTGCTCCAATAGCCGCTCACATCCCCGTAAAAACCCGATTTGTCGTAGTAGGAGATGCCTGGCGAGATGCTGTGTTGATCGATCCCATAGTTGCGCCCTGCATTCAAGATGTTGCTGTTGTAGCTGACGCGAAAATTGAACTCCGAAGGAATGGACAAATCGGCCGATAGAAGGCTGTCAATCGTCGTGAGGAAGGCTTCTTCGCTGAGCTGCTGCTCGAGCAGGGCCCATTGCTCCTCTAGGCTCAGTGTATCTTCATCATTGAGCGCCTGGCAATGGGCAAATGCAAAACACAAAGCCCCTAGAGCAGTCAACCAACATCTCATTTTCAGGTAGGTGAGAGATTAGTTGTTGCGGCGCCTTTGTTGGAGCGCGTTATTGCGCTCACGTATCTGCTGGGCCCTTTCTTGTCGTTCCTGCATCCGTTGCAATAGCATTTGTTTAAAGTCTTCTTCCGCTCTTCGCAGATTGAGGAGCTGCCGGTCGCTGATGACCTTGCGCATTCGGTCACTATAGTCGCGCTCCAGGTTGAGGCGTTGCTCACGCACCTTTAGTCCCATGTCCAACATCCTGCGGGTCTCCTCCTCGGTGGCGGCCTTCGGATCGAAGTTTTGCCTGGCCTGCCGAAATTCTTTTGCAATTTCCAGGCGTTTGGTGCTCCACTCCCGATAGATCGGCCAAAACCTTTCGGCTTGCTCTGGCGTCAGTTCGAGTTTTTGCGTGATCAATGCAATCTTTCTCGATTCGATCTTCTCATTGATCGTTTGCGCCATGGCCATTCCTGACACAAGCAGGCAAATGACAATTCCAAATATCCTGATCATATCTCCAGCGTTTCGTCTAAAGCTTCATATTCTAACATCAAGTCTTGTAGGTCGCCATCCTCCATATCTAACCCGTCAAGTACGGTATCATCGGCAAATAGCTCGTCGAATTGTTCGGTGGATAGGTCCCCCACAATCTCGTATTCATCCAGGTCGTAATTGGCCAAGTACACGATGATCTCCTCATCGCTGATCCCGGCCAGCAGGTCTTGCTCATTGAAATCGCCACTTCTCATCGTTAGCAGTAGCGCAGAGACCCCAATGATGACCGACGCAGCCACGGCCCAGGCCCAGCGGGGTATTGACGGACCTATGCTGCCCGTAGGACCTTCTACCGGTGTGGCATCGATGGTCTTTGCCAGAATCGACTGCTCCAGTTCTTCAAAGTAGCCGTCAGGCACCTTGAAGGGAGGCTTTTTGTCTTTGATATCGTCTAGCTTCAGTTTGTTCACGTTTCTTTGATCGATCTACTATCCAATGGTTTAATCGCCATTGATGAATTTCTCTATTTTCTTTACCGCCAGGTGATAACTGGCCTTCAGTGCGCCGACACTGGTTCCCGTGATATCAGCAATTTCGTCAAATTTCAAGTCTTCGAAGTATTTCATGTTGAAAACGGCTCGCTGCTTGTCGGGTAGCGTAAGTATTGCCTTTTGTAGGGTCAACTGTATCTCATCGCCATCTATGTGGTCTGCCTCGTTCAATCGACCTCCTAAGGTGGCCTCGTGGTCTTCAATGGGTACGAGTGACCGTCGTTTTTGCTTGTTGAGGAAGTTCAGGCACTCGTTCGTAGCGATGCGATAGATCCAGGTGAATAGCTTTGCATCTTCCCTAAACTTCTCCAGATTCTTCCAAATCTTGACAAAGATCTCCTGCGTCACGTCGTCTGCATCATCGTGGTCGATCACCATCTTCCGGACATGCCAGTAGACACGCTCCTGATACGCTGACAACAGCATTCGGAAGCCTTCCTGACGTGTCGCATCACGTCTGATCTTTTCGATGATAAGTTGCTCGTCCAACTTTTCTTTTCCAGGTAGTGGTGGGGGTTAGATGTGTGAGTAGGCCAGAGGTTTAATCGCGTGAAATGATTTTTTTCGATTGACGCTCACGCTCCCCAGGCCTTAGGCATGGAATGGAGTTCTACGCCATGATATTAGGCAAAAGCTCGGTTTTATTCAAGTTTGATGACAGGTAAGTATTCCCACTGATGCTGAGAAGTTTGATTTTTATCCCAGCTATGCTTATCTCACAAATGAACTAAGGAGATTTAATGATGAAGTTCGATTGGTTGGGAACAAGAGCCTGCTGGTTCTTGATGATTATTTTGGTCCTTGCTTCTTGCCACGATACGCCGAGTCTTGCATTGGATACATCGATTTTCGACTTTGACTTGCCCGAGCAGGCCTATCTCAGTGATCAGCTCCTCATCACGTGGCAGACGGATGAAGGGGGTGAGATCGACCTTCGGTACCATAACTCTTTGGAAAACCGAAGTCCATTGATCGCCAGGCTGAATGCCAAGGATGAGCAGTACGATTGGCGGATTCCCGTCGTGAACCAGTCGTTCCTGACCATAACCGCCACCCGAACCGAAACCGGAGAGCAAATCGCTCGGCAGTCTATTGAGCTTTTAACCGATTTCTCATTTATCGATCTGGACGGTACAAGCGTGTTTGAAGCCGGGAATCCTTCTGAAATCCGCTGGCGGACCAATTTAGATATTCCGATTACGCTGTTGCTCAATCAACAAGGCAGCTCCGATCTCGCGGTGATCGCTGACAGCGTACAAGCAGAGTTAGGTTCGGTGATTTGGCCAGTGACATTGTCGCCTGGGAAATATGGGATTGTCGTCCAAGCCACGAATGAGGACTTTCCTTTGGCGCTTAGC
>JBCCXG010000101.1:0-12755 GCA_039191945.1 Bacteroidota bacterium | reverse complement strand
GACCCTACGGACAAAGGGCAATGCCGCTGCCATCTCACCAATCGACCGGGCCCGAATATGATCCTCAGTCAGTCGCTCGATGTGGTGCTCCAAGGCATAAATGCAAGCCGCTGCCAGGTAGCCCGCTTGACGCATCCCACCACCTAGCGCCTTGCGAACACGTTTGGCCTGCTTGATGTCCGCTGCTGTCCCGACCAATGCCGAGCCCACCGGCGCTCCGAGCCCCTTGGAAAAGCACACGGAAATGGTATCAAACAGCCGACCATGATCGCTAGGGAGGTCATCTGTCTCAGTCAAAGCGTTGAAGAATCGAGCACCATCCAGATGCAGGCGAAGGTCCAATTTGTCACACTCTGCACGAATCGCCCGAACTTCGTCAAGATGATAGTAGCTACCACCCCCTTTATTCATGGTATTTTCCAAGGATACCAATCGCGTCTTTGGGAAGTGAATATCGTCGGGGTTGACCGCAGCGGCAATTTGTTTGGCCTGCAGCTTGCCATCCTCACCTTCCAAAAGCTTGGGAGACAGCATAGAATTGTAGGCCAGACCTCCCCCCTCGTATAGATAGATATGCGAATACTTATGGCACACCACCTCGTCTTGCGGTTGCGTATTCACCCTCAAGGCGATTTGATTGGTCATGGTACCCGAGGGACAAAAGAGCGCCGCTTCTTGTCCCAGCAACTTGGCAATCTTATCCTGAAGGGCGTTCACCGTTGGGTCCGCATCGAATACGTCGTCCCCTACTTCTGCATCCATCATCGCTTCTAGCATTCCTGCAGTGGGTTTGGTGATCGTGTCGCTGCGTAAGTCTATCATTCCTGGGGGGGAGTAATCCATTGGTTGTGCCAAAAATAATTCCACCTGACCTTTGCAAGGTCGACATTGGGATCAGCTATGCTCGTCTCCGGGCCCCCGTTGACCGTGACCGTGACGTGGGCGTAGACCTCCACATCCTTCCAGCCTTTGTCTTCATAGATTTTCTTGAGATACTGCGCGAACTGCCACGTCATATCAGGATGACTCCGAACTTTTGAGGCTTGCTTCCTGGTGAGATGTTCATATCCTGAAACCTTCATCTCATCACCGGACTGACCATCCTTGACCAAAAAATAACCGGAGCCCTGCTTAGCCCTGAGCATCATCCGCCAGCTCAGTCGGTGACCTTCTTCGGTCCATAAGACGTCGCCAGGTATCACCCAGTGTCGAAGAGGAATTATCACCTGTATGGCCAAAAAAATCAATACCACCAGGGTTGACCATTTCGGAAATAGGCGGTCTTGCTCCTGCACTGGTTTACGTTTGGGGAAAAACTTGGCTCGGATTCGATCCCCCGGATAAAAAAGTGAGGACAGCAGGATCATCAAATAAGGAAAAATCCCGATGTGAAAGACAAATGAGTTGAAGAGATTGAAGGTGACCGAACCCAAAAAACCGAGCATTCGGGTCCGATGGAAGGACAGCAGAAAGACCACAATGCCATCATAAAAAATGCCTCCATAGGCAATGGTATATTGAAACCAACGCTGAGCCAGTAGGGGTCCAATCACCGGATAGTCACTCTTGCTGGCAAACCATATCTCAATGGGCTTGGCTGCTATCCAATCCGGGTAAACTTTATTGATCGCAGCATATAGGTATACTATAACAACTTGTGCTATCCAGATCCAAATGTAGACGAATGCGCACCTGGACTCCTCTCTGACCCTTCCAAACCTCACGTCCAAGGAATTGGCCTTGTGCGCAGGAATGAGGATCATGATGAAGCTCATCACCATGAGTAAGTAATAATGATTGTTGTAATGGGTCTTTTGCATGAGGTATGACCCGGTCCAAAGGAGAAAGAAAATGGCTGTCGACCACCTGTAGTAGAAACCAAGAGCAATAAATAGCGCGCTGAGGCCCATCAAAAGGTAGTAGAAATACATACCATATCCCGGCAGTGGTTGCAGCCACTCAAAACCGAAGAAAGGAAAAGTCATGTCTACATCGATGAAAGCTCTACGGACCCAACCCGTGAATATAGCGCCCCAGCTCTCGGCCATGGCCAGCAGTCCGAATCCGATTCTAAAAAGGACCAGCCGGCTGTTATCTACTTCACGACCAAGAAATCGCTGTACTTTTTCCATCAGAGGGGTTGAAAGGAGGCCTGAATTTAGGTTGGAAACACCAAGGTCCCAAAAACAAAAAAGAGTACTTCCAGTGCGGAAGTACCCCTTTCACTAAACCAATGTGTTTTACTAAAGAGAAATTAGTTACTATGTACGGCAGTATTACCAGATTGTTCCTCACATTATTGAATACAGGGAATATAATTCTGTAAATGGTAGAAATACCCCAATTACTTCGCCAGCTGTACTCGCAGCCACGAGGTGACCTTCGCCAAGCGATGCCCTTGGATACTCTATCTTTAAACCGAAGCCACGACATACATGAAAGAAAAAATCGCCTCTCTACTACAACGAGAGATTGATGCCATTCGAAATCTACCCATCGATGATACCATATCGGGCGCGGTCGACTTGCTCTTTCAGCAGGTACATGTGGAAGGAGGCAAAATTGTGGTGAGCGGTATGGGAAAAGCCGGGCAAATCGGGCAAACGATCGCCACCACCTTTTCGTCCACTGGAAGCCCAGCGGTATTTTTACACCCTTCCGAAGCACAACACGGTGATCTGGGCTTATTGCAGGCTAATGACATCTTACTTATCCTATCCAACTCGGGCAAGACAACAGAAATTCTCCTTTTGATAGAGCTGGTCAAAGGACTGTATCCAGACCTCCCGGTCATTTGCATCACCGGACATCCCCGCAACAGCTTGGGACAATTATCCACACTCGCTCTCGGAATTGGCGAACCCGTGGAAATCTGTCCCTTAGGCCTGACTCCCACGACCAGTACTACCGTGATGACCGTACTTGGGGACGTGATAGTGGTCCTGCTGATGGAGCGAATTGCTTTCACGCGCGCCGACTATTCGAAAAGGCACCACAGTGGCTATTTGGGAAAAAAAAGCAGGGAACGTGGCTAAACTATTTCTGATCGCTGGGCCCTGCGTCGTTGAGAATGACGCAGTACCCTTTACCATCGCCGAGGAAGTAGAGAAGATCTGCCGTCGACTCGACATCGACTACATCTTCAAAGCTTCCTACAAGAAGGCGAATCGCACAAGTCTGAACAGTTTCACAGGTATCGGCGATGCGACTGCCCTCGACATCATCGCCAACGTTGGACGTCAGGTCCAAAGGCCCACGCTTACCGACATTCACACGCCTGGGGAGGCGGAGGCAGCAGCCAAGTACGTCGACTGTCTCCAAATTCCGGCTTTTCTATGCCGACAAACAGACCTTCTACTTGCGGCTGGTGCCACCGGCAAACAGATCAATGTCAAAAAGGGTCAGTTCGTCTCACCAGAGGCCATGAGGTTTCCACTCGAAAAGGTACGGTCTACCGGCAATCAAAAGGTGTGGCTTTGTGAAAGAGGATTTGCCTTCGGTTACGAAAACCTTATTGTGGATGCCACCGCCGTTGCACGCATGAAAAAACTGGGGGCTCCTGTCATTATGGACTGTACACACTCCCTCCAGCAACCTAACAAAATAGAGGGAGTGAGCGGTGGCAACCCAGAGTTGATCGAGACGATAGCATTGTCCGCCGTGGCCACCGGTGCGGATGGACTCTTCATTGAGGTGCACCCCGAGCCCTCCAAGGCTCTGAGTGATGGCCAATCGATGCTTCCCCTGCACCGGTTGGGGGCTATACTTGAAAAGGTGATGAAGGTGAGACAGGCAATCTATGAATGACAAAATAAAACTCTTGATACTCGACGTGGACGGTACCCTGACCGACGGCGGCGTTTATGTCAATGAAGACGGCTCTGAGTTTCGTAAGTTCAACGCCAAAGATGGCATGGGCATCAAACGAGCTCGACAACTTGGTTTTGAAGTTGGAATCATCAGCCATAGCCACCTTCCAGGCCTCATTGGCCATCGGGCAAAGGTGTTGGGCATCCCTTGGGTCTACGCGGGCAATGAACCAAAGCTCGCCATTTTGGACGGCTGGCTTCAGAAAAACGGCTGGCACCTGGACCAGGTTGCTTTCATAGGGGACGACATCAATGACCTGGAGCTGATTGATCGGGTGGGCCTATCTGCCTGCCCCCAAGACGCTGTAGACGAGGTCAAAAACCAGGTGGACCATGTGCTCACACGCCATGGTGGCGACGGCGCGGTCAGGGAGTTCATTGATAGGTTTCTGATCCCTTAAGGACAAAGTTCATCGGCCAGAGGAAGCTCGAATACGGCCGGTGCGTAGAAATCCGTACATAAGGTCGAACAGCTCACGATGGGAGTAGGTCGCGTGCCTATTGCAGGCCACTCAAAGCAAATCTGTGCAGTCGATTTCGCGTAAGCGTTGAAGTAACCTAAGACCGTCTCATCTGGATCATCTACATTTCGGATATTACCTACGATGGGGGCGAAAGGGGCATCGAAAATCCCATCGCCTTTGTCCAGTTGGTCTTTTGCCTGCTGCCAAAAATTAAAGGATTGAGCATCCATGGCTTTGACATCAACCTCCAAAACATATTGTCCCCTGGCATCAAAAGGGATCGACATAGCAACCGCCTCATAGTTGTCCCCAGAGACACTGAGGTTGGAGGTGAGGGATATATCCTGGATGATCGGATCCTGAAAGGCCCAACATCGGACAGGTCCTGCCGGGGACCCCTGATTGTTCCGATCAAAGCCTCCGCAGGTTGGGTAATCGATGAAGGACTCGACGAACCCTCGGTTGTCGAATATCGCAAAGTGATCCTGCATTGTATTGTCTAACCTGGCTGTGATATCTTGGAAAAAGACCCGCTGCTCCACGAGATCTTCACTAAGAAAGCGCTCTTCCCTGAGCTCAGAATTGATATTGACAATATCCACCGGCTCTGGGATTTGCACCAGTTGCGACTCGTAGGTCCGGCCGTCCCGTAGGACAATTCGTAACCGATACTGCTCACCCACCTCTCCCTGGAAATCTCCTCCAAAGCTGTAGTACTCTCCGGGAAATACTTCAAAGAGCTCAAGACTTTCGCCTGACCTCTCCTCGATGATGGATACGTCCGCTTCCCTCGCAATGGATCGATCAGAAATGCCATCAAAGTCGGTTGTCGCCGCCAAACTTACCACGTAAGACTCTAGTAGATTACTCATCTCGGCCTCTACCACGAGCTGCGGTTCCCCTGAATCCAGGTCCAATGAAATGGGTTCTGTACAGGAAACGAGTCCCGTCATAAGTACCAAATAGTACGCCACCCTTTGAGTAACTCTCATCGCGCTCTTCTATTTACATCCAACACTTTTGTACTCATGATCACCTCTCCGTTGTTTAGATGGGCTACAGCCTCAATGCTGATTCGGGTAGCGTAGTCAGGCCGCTCAAAAGTGAAACCGTGTATGCCATCCACCAGGCTGGCGGTGGGTTGCCAGGCGAGCACCGCGGGAAAGTAAGGCACATCATCTCTCTTAGGTCGCTCCACCGAAGCTGGTACTCGTAAAAATCCTTTGACTACGTTAGGTTCCGCACCCTCCAGCCGATAAGCGACATCACGCGTAACAAAGGAGACCACTCCGGCACTTCCGATTCTACCGAGCGGAGCAATGGAGGAGGATTTGTTGAGCACTTGGACGCTGTGCACCAAATCAGCCTCCATTCGCAGCAAAGCGGTGTCATTGGCAACAGGCACACCATTCAACAGCAAGAGTGGAACGCCTTCGAAACTCCGTCGCCTTTCCGGTGAAAAGACCTGAAGCCTCTTTTTGTTCAGGTGGACATAAGGCACCACCTCTTTGATTACCTCTCGAACATCTTCGAAAGCGACGTAATCATCCATCAAAATCGTATGATCTGCGTCCTCAAACAAAGGTTGGGGATTGGGCAGCGAGAGCTGCCGTCTGGGTAGCTCAGTAGGATAATAATACTGCTCCACCTTTCTGTTTAAAAGGCGCTTGTTGATCCATGTTTTGAGATCTCCTGACTTCCATGCAAAAGGAGCTGGACAAGAGGCAGCCGGAGCCAGTGCTGAAGTGCGAGAATCACCAAGCAACAGCTTGTAGTCATCAATCTCGCCGTTGAGCGGAGCAATAAATACTTCTTTGGCACCATCGAAGTCCACATTGTAAAACCCAAACTTACCCGTTTCGTTGGTGGTCGTATACCGGAGTTCCTCCACATCCGTGGGATCAGCAAAGGTGATGGTCTCGTCAATCACTGCCTCCTCACCGCGCATCAGCCAACCTTCTACATGAAACGACGTCATCCATTGATTGAGACCCCGTGTCGCCAGCTGGTGCTCGGCCACTCCTTCGCACTCAAGTCCTGCGATACTTTCAGACATCAAAGGATTCTGACCAAGGTCACGCACAACGATTGTCAGGCTTTGGATATCGTCGCTATCCAGCAGTGGCTCGATTGTCACCGCCATTTGTGAGGATTGATCATCCGCTATATCGATGCCCAGGTAGGATCGACTGGGTGGCTGCAGCGGCAATTCGTTGAATTCCGGCAAACCGTTTATCGTGCCATCTGCGGCGATGATCAGCACTGAGACGGCATGTGTCACGGCCAGGTTTTGGTAGTTGGTGAGCTGTAGCTGATACACCCCCGTTTGCATCTCGACCGAGAGAGGATAGCGAAAGTGAAATTGTTGCTTCTCAACCCAAACGAGCTTACTGTCGACGCGAGCACCCTGCTCATCAAAGAGTGTCATGAAATAGGCATAACCACTAAGTCCTTCATCCCTCATGAATGCTACACCTTCCAAGGTGTCGCCCGCCATCAGTAAGGGTTCACGCAGCACCACCTGGCCCATCGCCCACCAAGAAGTGACAGCAAACCATAGAAGTAGGAACGCGCGGCGTCTGCTTTTCATTAGAACTTGAAGTTGTAGGTGAAAGAGGGGATGACATTACCCAACACTGTGAGCTTGAAAGCCTGAGGACTCACGTTGTCTACTGCGGTCACAAAGACAGAAAAGGGATTCGCTCGGGCATAGACGTTGTATAGAGAAAAAGTGAAGCTATTTTTCCAACGTGCATTTTTCTTGTTACTCCCTTCCAGGGTCCAAGAGAGGTCCAAACGATGAGTGTCTGGTGTACGAATGTTGTTTCTTTCGTTGATGGTCAAGATCCGCAGTCCATTGAGCGTATAGCTACTCACTGGAACGGTGACAGGCCGTCCAGTGAAATAAACAAAATTGCCCGACATGGTCCAGAGGCGTCCAAGCTTCAGGCTACCTGAAATGTTCAAATTGTGGGGCCGATCAAAGTCAGCAAGAAAGAAATCGCCGTCGTTGATCTGGTCCTCACGGAACCGATTCGCCACTCGATTCTCGGTTCTAGACAATGTGTAACTGACCCAGCCCGTCATTCGGCCCACCGGCTTCTTCAAAAAGATCTCCACTCCATAAGACCTGCCCTCCCCTTCAAGGATATCCGCGTCCAGGGTCTCATTTTGCATGACATTGGCCCCGGTACGCATCACATTGAGCTGAGGCAGGCGCTTATAGTACACTTCGACTGAAGCTTCCAACTTGTTGTTCGATAGGTTTCGAAAGTATCCCAGAGATACCTGATCAGAGACTTGTGGCACAATGTTTTCGCTGCTTGGCCTCCATAAATCGGTCGGCAACGAAGCTGTGGAGTTAGAAAAGAGGTGTTCGTATTGTACGGAACGCGTAAGACTACCTTTTACCGATGACTGCTGATCCAGACGATAGCTGAATGCCACACGAGGTTCCCAAAAGTTGTAGAGGTTACGGGAACCATTATAAGACAAGGTGTCCACTACAGTAAACGGGGATTTTGGACCTTCACTGTCAAAGACCAACTGATTCGTGACATCTCTACGGAAAAATGAGGAATATCGAAGACCTCCTGTGGCAGTCATTCGATCAGTCAGTTTGTACGAAATCTCCCCGAAAATTGCCATCTCGGTGGAAAACTCCTCCCCGAAGTCATTGGAGCCAATGGACGAGGCCCCCTCCGGCTGCACTTCTCCGAGCAGATATTGTGAAAACTTCAAGTCAACGCCGGCGTTGGATGTCAAATCCTCATTGGGCACATAATTGGCCTTGATTTTCAAGCCCGTGGAAGTTGTCCCATTCTCATAATCAAACCCTTGCCGTTCGTCTTCATCAGTCAGGCTCGCTCGATATTGCGTCCAGTAAGATTCGATCGAGGTAAACCAATGATCGCTTATGTTTTGAATCCATTCTCCGGAAAGAGCAACAGTAGAGTAACGAAAAATTGAATCTTGACCGATGTCGTAAAAGTCTTCGCTCCAGTAACCTGATATACCCAATACGTTGTTGGGGTTTAACTGGTACCGGGCCTTCACGTTAGCATCTGCAAAACTCGCCGCTGTCTCCTGAATGTCAGGATCCTGCACCAAACCCAAAATCCAAGACGGATTACTGTACCTGCCCCCAAGTAGTAGTGCAAAGTCTTCATTGACGGGAACATTCATACTTAGCTTATTGGATACGGGACCCACACCACCCGACAGCGAGAACTTTTCGGTATCAGGCTCCTGTAGGTCTACGGCGATGACCGAGGACGCCCTACCCCCATAGTGCGCAGGGATGCTGCCCTTGAGCACCGTAAAATTGTCAATGAGATCAGGATTGAAGACAGAAAATAGTCCTAGGAGATGCGAGGAATTCAAGATGGGTATGCCATCCATCAAGACCAGGTTCTGATCAATGGAGCCTCCTCGCACATTGAAGCCACTGGACCCCTCACCCACTGACTGTACACCTGGCAGTGATTGCACGATTCGGGAGATATCCACTTCACCCATCAGAGCCGGCAGCTTTCGGATGCTTTCCAGCTGAAGTGTCACTCGACCAGTATTTGTGGAGGTGAGATTCTCTTCGCTCGCCTCAGCACTTATAATGACGTCTTCCAACTGTACCGTCTCCGCAAAAAGCTCGAAGTCGAGTCGCTTGTCGTCATATAGCTCTACCACTTGCTCCGTCGAGCCCCAATTGAGTCCGGAAACAGAAACGATGTAAGTGTTCGCAGGAACGTCCAATGTATAGTTTCCCGCTGCATCTGTAGGACTACCGACGGCCAGCTCTTTGATTCCCACCAAGGCGTTGGCTATAGCCTCACCGGTTTTCCCATCAAGGACCTGCCCTTTGAGCGCTACAGAATAGTTGCGATCAACCAGACGGTCCTCCGCAAACAAGATGAAGACGGAAGGCGATAATTGTTCAACACTGATAGTGGTCTCCCTCAATAGAATATTGAGTGCCTCCGCGGGTGGCTTTTGATCGATCTCAGCGTCGATGACGATACCCTCTAGCCACTCTGGCAGGTAGAAGATTTCCAAGCCATAATCCTTCGATAGTTGTGGTAAGGCGCGACTAAGAGGAACATCGCCAAAACGCTCTGAAATAGTCGTTTGGGACTGACTAAAAGACAACCATCCCATTGCAACAAAAACCAGTAGTAAAACCCCTCTCATCCGCATTGCTATAACACCAGAATCAGCAAACACCCTAAGATGTTTGCGATAAAGGCCAGCAATATTTTGGAATAATTTGATGAAGCCCCTGGCTTAGGTCAGCAGTCAAGGGTCCTCGGGCAATAGGACGACCATCTATTTCGAGAACCGGTGTCAATTCTCCCATGGTACCGGTTGCGAAAACTTCGTCAGCGTTGTAAAACTCAACCAGTGATAAGTTCTTCTCAACGACCTGAATTCCGCGCTCTTCGGCCAACTCCATTGACAAGCCGCGGGTTATCCCAGGCAAACATGCATCAGCATGCGGTGTGAAAAGCGTGCCTTCCTTCACCATAAACAAGTTGGTATCATTCAACTCTGAGACAAACCCATTATCATCCAACATGATGGCCGCATCGACTCCGGCGACATTGGCTTGGATCTTCGCCAGGATATTATTCAACAGGTTGTTGTGATGGATCTTGGAGTCGAGGAATTGCGGTCCGTTCCTACGAATGCTGCTGGTGATCACTTTTATGCCACTCTCATTATCGTAGACCAGCTTCTTCCATTCGGCCAGTACGATGAGGCATGGCCCCGACTGATTGAGCCTTGGATCCATTCCTGAGGTAACTTTTTCGCCTCGGGTCAGCGTCAACCTAATGTGCGTATCCGTCTCCATGCCATTGGCCTCCAAGGTTGCCTTGATGGCTCCTTTGATGAAGGCGTCCTCGGGCACAGCCTCGAAGGCCAGGGCCTTGGCCGATTCTCTCAACCTCCGCAAATGCCTGTCGAGAGAAAAAATTCCTTCTCGGTAGACCCTTAGGCCTTCCCAAATCGCATCACCCCCCTGTACCGAGCTGTCAAAGACCGACACTTTAGCCTCCCCCCGAGGGTAGAGACGATCTCCAACCCAAACTTGGATATCAGCATTCTTAGCATTGTAGGTCTGTAACATGATCTTTTAAATTCGGAGGGCATATTTAGATAATTCCTCGTAGTATGGCAAAGACTCGGCATAGAGCGGCTCGCATTTTGATGGGAGCGGTCGCTTCGAGCTAGACTGAGGTCGTAATCCCGTGCTTTGATGAAGCGCTTTGTACCAGTATTTGGCCCAAACGCCATCAGCTTCGACGGCTCCTGCCGGCCAGCTGACCATAGCAGCTTTGAAGGGTATTGACAGATGATCGCAAAGTGTCATCAAATACTTTGTGGGATCTTTCAGCAGATCCCCAGAGTCCACCACCAGGCAAGGTCTTCCCCACTCTATCATTTGCTCGTACATGTGATATTGTTGGCGGACGCCAATGTCGCGCATCGTGGGGTTAGGAATCACCTGGGCAAAGGACGCAATAAGCTGTCGCGGGTCTCTGATCAGGAAAATATTGATGAATGGTTTCATAAAGGACCAATCAGGATCCAACAGGTGGTGCGCCATGTCCTTAATAAATCGGTGCTTTCCCTCCGGTACTTCCCTGCTAATGGTTTCTACTACCGTGCCAAAATCTACCGATTGGCTTTGGAGAATCTCCTCTCGGCCCGGATGATCAATGCCCGTACGTTGAAGATAGTAGGCGTAGAAGGGCTCGTCGATCACTTCTGTGTCCCCTCGATGATGAAAACTGTACATCAGGGCCGAAGACACGTTTCTCGGACTTGATATCAAATGAAAAATCAAGAAGTCAAAGTTTGAGCGCAAAAGCGCTGATGAATAGCGAGGACTTGCGGAATCAAAGGAGACTTGCCATCGTTGGTGATGACAACGTCGGCTAAATCGACTTTTTGCTCATTATCCATCTGCTTCTCCATGATGGCTTCCACTTGAACGGCATCGCGATGGGGGTCTCTTAGCAATACACGCTCGACCCTTAACTCCTTCGGTGCATCGACGACGATGATTTCCTCCAAGCCCTTGTAAGAGCCAGCCTCATAGAGCAGGGCGGCCTCTTTTAGGACATACGGCCCTGATTGCCGGATCAACCACTGCTCAAAATCTTTTGCAACGGCAGGATGCACAATTGCATTGAGCGCGCTGAGTTTCGTCGGATCATGAAACGCTCTTTGAGCAACGACGGTGCGGTCTAACTGACCTAACCTATAGCTTTCTTTACCAAATAGCTGACGGATCGCTTTGATCACAACAAGATCATCGTTCATAATAGCACGCGCTCTGGTATCAGCATCGTAGATAGCAATACCAAGGATCTCAAAAATCCTGGCAACCAGTGACTTACCCGCTCCAATTCCTCCAGTGATACCAAAAGCCCTCATAGCTACCGGTAGAGAATTTTCATGTATTCCGGATCCATTTGCACATCAACTGCCTCTTCGGGGGCGTAGATCATAATGGCCACCACAGTAGAATCGGTCGGATCGAGCAGGTTGTAATCCAGTGTAATGCCAAAGTCTCTTTCCTCGTAGCGATTCCGATCGCTTCTTTTCACTACAAAGCGTACGTCGATGGTCTCTTGGACTGGCACGACGGAAGAGTCCGCCGGGAAGTTAAGCGCATCAAAACGTACGGGAATCGTAACTTCCTCGAAGCGGCCCACGGAGAATATGACCTCAATCTCCTCGGGCAGGGCCACCATCAAGTCTCTGCGAGGCATAGGTAGTTCCACATCATCTTCATAATCGTCGTCTATGCGATTATCAGGTAATATGAACTGATAAGGATTGGACAACGTGTCGATGATGCTCTTGGGCCCGATTAGCTCGACGGAATCCGGCCTCACACTCAATGGGGTTGTGATGCGATAATTCTCCCTCAAATCGATCCGCGCCGAATCGATCTGCAGTTGGAAGCGGCGACTTCTTTTCTCCTCAATGTTGAGGTAGATGGTGTCAGTAAGCAAGTAGTTGATCCGAAGCTCATTGAGCTGGTCCGTCACGATGGGCAGCAAGGAAGCCCGTGGGTAGAAGCGTATCAGCGTAGGGTTATCAAGCTCGATCGTGATCGGTTGAGGGTTGAAGAGGATGAACGTCCTTCGGAGGAGATTCCATCCCCCACTCGTCACGTCGATCTTCAGAGACTCAGGCAGTGGTTGCATGATGACAACACTGTCCCGGTCAAACTTAAACTCGAGTGGGTATATTAATCGGGTGGTGTGCTCTTTGTTGAGCTCATTAAAAAACCAAAAGGTAGTGGCTCCCAATAAGGAGAGCAACACTACCTTCCAGCTTGATAGATTGCCAAGAAAACCTCTTCCTGCCATCTAGCGCATAGGTCAAGTGTCTGACTGAAACCTCTTCGAGG
>JBCCXG010000100.1:0-12777 GCA_039191945.1 Bacteroidota bacterium | reverse complement strand
CTCTTGTCCCTCAATGAACCTCATGTTTTCTCTTCAGTGAATGCCTTTTTATCGATTGTCTACACGATTTACGGCACGGCACCTATTCACGATTGGTTATTCGTTGCCGGAACCGTTCGTCTGAAAAGGCAAAAGTAGTATTTTCATGCGTGACGAAGAAGTACTTTCGAAATAGCAGCGTAATCCACCTCGTGCAGTTAGCTGGCAACCTTTAGACCTTTACAAAACGACACCCGGTGGCGAGACAAATTGATTGAAGACTCAATTTGTTCAAATCCAGCCTATCGCGATCAATGCCTTTGGTCAAAACAGCTGATCCGTCGATATTGCAACAATTTTGGCGATTTGCCGGTAATATTTCGTAAATCAGATGTTGCGTGATCCCATGAGAAGAATAATTCTGACCGCTATCGTTGGTTTTGCCACCGGATTTCTAGGACTTATCGTCGGAGCGGAATGGTATAAAAACGAAATCCTGTCCTCGGTCAATGAACAGATTGAACCGCGGATTGCCCTTTATAATAGTGCACTTGACGGATCGGTTCTTACTGATGTTGACGGCAGTGTGTCCGCTATTGACAGGGCCATGAGCAATACTGGCAAGCTGCCCACTGACAATTTTGTTGAAGCGTCAAGTACCAGTACGGAGAGTGTGGTTTTTATTCAGACGGTAACTGAACAAGAATATGCCGGAGGATCCATTTTCGACTGGTTTTTTGAACCACGCAGATCTCAACGCGTAGGATCCGGATCTGGGGTGATCTTTTCAAGGGACGGGTACATCGTGACTAACAATCATGTCATAGATGGGGCCGATGTCATCCGAGTCACAGCGGGGAAGAGCATTTATGACGCTCAATTGATAGGCACTGACCCATCCTCTGATCTCGCGGTCATCAAAATAGAGGGGCTCGACTTACCCGCCATACCACTGGGTAGCTCGAGTGATGTAAGCGTTGGGGAATGGGTATTGGCCGTTGGCAACCCGTTCAATCTCACCTCCACCGTCACGGCAGGGATCGTCAGCGCCAAAGGTCGCAACATCAACATACTGCGTGACCGCTTCCCTATCGAATCCTTTATCCAAACCGATGCTGCCATTAACCCTGGCAATAGCGGTGGAGCACTGGTCAATAAAGACGGGCAGCTCATCGGCATCAATACTGCGATTCTATCCCGTACAGGGTCGTACGCCGGTTACGGTTTTGCCGTACCCGTTGATATTGTTAAAAAGGTGTACAATGACATCAAATCTTATGGCCAGGTACAAAAAGCCCTCATGGGAGCAGAGTACCTTGATATAGACAGCGATATCGCCGAAAAGCTTGAGCTCATCGATTTGGATGGTGTGATTGTGACAGATATACTCAGAGGTAGTGCGGCTGACAAAGGGGGACTGGAAAAAGGTGACGTATTGAAAAAAATCAACGGTGCGAAGGTAGAATCGGAAGCGTTTTTGGAGGAGTACCTCGCTAAAAGATATCCGGGCGACGAAGTTCGACTGGAGCTGCAGCGGGAGAATAAGACACTATACAAAGAGATCGTACTCACCAATCGCGAAGGCACCACTGATATCATTAAGCGAGTCACCTTTTACTCTGAAGATTTGGGAGCTACTTTCGAAAACCTGTCGAAGGTGGAAAGGGACGCTTTCAACGTGAGGGGTGGAGTGAAAGTCGTCGATTTTGAGCGGCGAGGCTTCTTTGCTCAGCTAGACATCCCTGAAGGGTTTATTATTACTTCCGTCAATGGCAACGCGATGGAAAGTTCGGAAGAGTTGTCGGAGTTACTCACCAACATCAGGGGGAAAGTGATTATCGTGGGTATAGATAAAAATGGGCGTCAGCTTTACTATCCCTACCGATTCTAGGTTTCGAAACGCAAAAGGGTCAGGCGGTCCTCATTTTAAGCTTTTTCTTCAGCTCCTCGATCGAATAGCGAAACTTTGCATTCGTGTCGATCATGTCGTTCACAGACTGAACTGCATGGATCACCGTACTATGATCTCGCCCACCAAAGTGATACCCAATGGACTTCAACGAATGGTTGGTGTAGTCCTTGGAGAAATACATGGCAACCTGCCGGGCGATGACGATCTCGCGTTTGCGTGTTTTTGCCTTCAAGTCTTCAAGATCAACCTTGAAGAAATCAGATACCGTCTTTTGGATGTAGTCAATACCGACCTCACTGTCGATATCCATCACTATGTTTTTCAGGGTTTGCTTCGCCAACTCCAGATCGATTTGATCTTTGGTCAATGAAGCATGCGCGATCAAAGAGATGATCACACCTTCCAGTTCTCTGATGTTCGTATCCACGGAATAGGCCAAATATTCCACAACCTGATCAGGGATCCGAATACCATCCGCCTGTAGCTTTTTCAAAATAATGGCCATTCTAGTTTCAAAATCAGGCTGCTGCAGATCAGTTGTTAACCCCCACTTGAACCTAGATACCAAACGCTCCTGAAGCCCTTGCAGATCCTTCGGTGCGCAATCACTCGTCATGATGATCTGCTTTCCGTTTTGGTGCAGGTGGTTAAATATGTGAAAGAATATCTCCTGGGTCTTCTCCTTCTCCTTCAGGAATTGGACATCGTCTAGGATAAGGACGTCGACATTCCTATAGTAAGCGATAAATTCCTGAATGCTGTTGTTCTTCAGCGCGTCAATGAACTGCGTTGTGAATTTCTCAGAGGCGACGTAGAAAACATACTTTTCTGGATGATTCCTTTTGATCTCGTTACCTATGGCTTGTACCAGGTGTGTTTTACCCAATCCCACACCACCATAGATCATCAATGGATTGAAAGAGGTGACACCCGGCTTCTTCGACACTGCATAACCGGCGGACCTAGCCAAACGGTTGCAGTCTCCTTCGATGAAATTATCAAATGAGTACGTGGGATTGAGATTTGAGTCGGATGCAAGTTCTTGCAAAAATTGCGGATTCTTATATTGATCGAATCCATTCACGCGATTCTTATTCTGGCTCACAATAGCTCCAGAGACATTAACCGTGTAGGGTTGGGCCACTTCGTCGCCTTTGTCCACTACAACAGAATATTCCAATCGACCCTCGGCTCCGATCTCAGATTGGATAGCTTGCTTCAATAGATGCACGTAATTTTCTTCCAGCCATTCGTAGAAGAATTGGCTTGGTACCTGTATGGTCAGAATCTTGTTGTCGAGATTTACGGGTTTTATGGGTAAAAACCATGTCTTAAAGCTCTGCGCAGGAATCCGCGACTGGATGAACTGTAAGCAATTTTCCCATGTTTTCTCGTGCATTTACAAGACATTTAAGGCGGTTGAAAAGTATGTTAAGGCACCAACTTTTGGTTTGGGCGGACATCAAAAGTGGGTCAATTTTTTTTAAGAAAAAAATGAAAATCACCATTGACTTTTTAGAATCAAGCTCACAGGCACTTCAGAGCCATTTTGAATTCAATTTTCGTGGAAAAATGCAATTATGACTTTTGTCAACCAAGACCCTTGAATATCTCAATCGACAACACCTGTTACAAAATTCGCAAACGAATTAAATTTGATTGAATAACTCGAAATCAGTGATGGTCGATTTCTCCGAATTTCCTAAAAACACCCGCGAACAGTGGCTTGAAAAGCTAGCCAAAGACCTGAGGATAGAAGATCCAACCGATGCGATCACGAAGCAATTGGATCCTGAACTGGTAGTGACTGGTTACGCCGATGCCTCCGGCAAGGAAGCCCACCAGTACATCAGCACCTTTTTCAGACAGCAACCCACCCGAAGCTGGCAAATGCTGGAAGAGATTGCCGTGCAGAACAGCGAAAAAGCGAACAAAATAGCCCTTGAGGCGCTGTATAACGGTGCTGAGGGGCTTTATTTTTATCTTAACAAAGAGAAGATCGACCTCTCGACTCTATTAAAAGACATCCAACCAGAGCACTGCTCCCTGGCCTTTGACCAACTCAGCGATAGTGCCTGGACCTCATATTCCAAAGGACTTACGGCTCAGCCCCTCAACGGTTTTTGTAGCAACTACAAAGGAAACTCGTCCGTCTTACCAAAGTCGATCACCTCTCAAGTCTTCTTTGCCAACTTCTCGACATCAGCGCCTATTTCGAAAGGAATAGCGGACGTGTTGGCGCAGTTGGTGAAGGCTCCTCAAGCGGACAAAATGATTATCTCTGTATCCCCGGGTGTAGGGTTTTATCAAACGATTGCAAAGCTAAGAGCGCTTAGATTCTTGGCTGAAGCCTATTTTAACATAAGGGAAACATCTGTTAACATAGCCATTTATTGCCGTCCTGAACTAGCAGATTCGGCGGAAAAAGCGCTACTTGCAAATGCTAGCATTGGTCTTTCCTCCGTGCTCGGCGGAGCGGATTATTTGTCATTCGGCCTGCCTGCTTTCAAAAATGACGGTTTTGATCGAAGAATTGCAAGGAATGTAGGCAACTTATTGCGGGAGGAAAGTGCCCTCGCAACTTTCGATGACGTATGCGCCGGATCTCATTTTTTGGATCATTTGACACACCTTCTAATCACGAAAAGTCACGAACGCCTCATAGCCCTGGACCCTACTTTCCCATCACTCGAGGAGCTCCAGGCACCTTGGCAAGCAGCGAAGGCGCCGACGCCCTACAGCCACGAAGATTACGCTCCTGGACTACCTCCCTTCTTGAGAGGACCCTATAGCTCGATGTATCTGACGCGCCCTTGGACCGTGAGACAGTACGCGGGTTTTTCGACGGCAGAGGAGTCCAATGCATTCTACAGAAGGAATCTAGCCGCCGGACAAAAAGGGCTCTCCGTGGCCTTCGACCTGGCCACTCACCGAGGCTACGACAGTGATCACCCGAGGGTAAAAGGCGACGTAGGAAAGGCTGGTGTGGCGATCGACACGGTCGAGGACATGAAGAAACTGTTTGAAGGCATCCCCCTGGATAAGATGTCTGTATCCATGACCATGAATGGTGCAGTCATACCTGTGATGGCATTTTTTATCGTCGCCGCCGAAGAACAAGGTGTGTCGCCAGCTCAGCTTTCAGGAACCATTCAAAACGACATACTCAAGGAGTTCATGGTGCGGAACACGTATATCTATCCTCCAACACCAAGTATGCGTTTAATAAGGGACATCTTCCGCTATACCTCTTCCAGTATGCCTCGATTCAACTCCATTAGCATCAGTGGTTACCACATGCATGAAGCTGGAGCATCGCCAGAGATCGAGTTGGCGTTTACTTTGGCCGATGGCCTGGAATACGTAAGAACAGGCATTGAAGCGGGCATTCCCATTGACTCATTTGCCCCTCGGCTTTCATTCTTCTGGGGCATTGGCATGAACCTGAGAGAAGAGATCGCCAAAATGCGCGCCGGTAGGATATTATGGGCAAAGTTGATCAAGCAATTTGATCCTCAAAATCCAAAGTCTATGGCGCTCCGCACGCACTCTCAGACTTCCGGCTATAGCCTAACCGCTCAAGATCCTTTCAACAATGTGGCTAGAACTTGTATAGAAGCAATGGCGGCTGCTTTTGGGCACACCCAAAGTCTCCATACCAATGCCCTAGACGAGGCCATCGCATTGCCTACGGACTATTCGGCCAAGATTGCGAGGGATACGCAGCTATTCTTGCAAAAAGAAACCGGTATCACCGATGCTATCGATCCGTGGGGTGGCTCATACGAGATAGAACGCATCACCGACGATCTTATCCAAAAGGCTTGGCAAATCATCCAAGAAGTAGAGGAACGCGGAGGCATGGCTAAGGCGATTGAGCAAGGCTATCCTAAAATGAAGATCGAGGAAGTCGCGGCGAAAAAGCAGGCAGAGATCGACAAAGGCGAAAGGACGATCGTTGGCTTGAACAAGTACCAGACCTCCGAAAAGACAGACATTGATCTGCTCGAAGTAGACAACAGGAAGGTACTGGCCAGCCAGATTGATCATATCGAAGCATCCCGATCCACTCGAAATACCGATAAAGTCGAGCGGGCGCTGAAGGCACTCGAAGAAGGAGCCAAGGACCCAGAAGCTAACCTGATGATATTGGCGATCGATGCGGCTCGAGAGCGAGCGACCCTGGGAGAAATCTCTACGGCGCTTGAGCGGGAGTTTGGTCGGTACCAAGCGGTTTCCAAGACCATTTCTGGAGTTTATTCTGCCCAAATGCAAAAAAATGATCACTTCCAAGCGGCGCGTGCACTGGCCGACAAGTTCGCCGAGATGGATGGCCGTCGACCACGTATCATGATTGCAAAAATGGGACAAGACGGACACGATCGCGGCGCAAAAGTCGTCGCCACCAGCTTCGCCGACCTCGGATTCGACGTGGACATTGGCTCCTTGTTTCAGACCCCTGAAGAAGTGGCAAGACAAGCTGCTGAGAATGATGTCCATATTGTCGGAGCGTCGTCGTTAGCCGCTGGTCATAAGGAACTTATACCCGAGCTGGTTCAAGAACTTGAAAAGCTTGGTCGCAACGACATTGGAGTAGTTGCCGGTGGTATTATCCCAGAAAAGGACTACCAGTTCTTGAAGGACAACGGTGTTATTTCCGTCTTCGGCCCGGGTACGGTCATCTCTACCGCCGCACTGGAAATTCTAAATCATCTAGTGGATTAAGGCTCGAAAAATCCGTACTTTTAGGAATAGTTAATTATTCCTATCATGCCGCTAAAGCACCTTAAGCTGAGTCTGCTGACATTTTTTGTGGTCGGCACGCTCTCTCTCCACGCCCAAAAATGGAATAAAGCATACGAAAAGTTAGATGCTTTACATGCCATTGGTGATTACCCAAAAGCCAACAAGGGCATACTGAAAGTCGAGAAAAAAGTAAAAAAGAAGCTAGGGGCCAACAGTCCCGTCATGGCTACGACACTCCTGAGGAAGGCCAAATACAGCTATGGATTGGGTTTGCTGACCGATGTAGAACCTGTATTGTCCCAGGCCATTGCTTTGAGCAGCTCCGCCAATACGGACAACCCTGCCGAGCATGGCTATCTCCTGAAGGAAGGAGCAAAAATCATGGTGGACTTCGGTAACTATCGCAAAGCCCAAGACTATGTCGATAGTGCCAGATTGGTTCTCACAGCCTCTGGCAATATGGTTGAAAACATCGAAGTCGAACTCAAAGTACTGGATGCGCAGATCCTTATGGGAAAAGGTTATTACCAAGAAGCCATCAACCTGGTAGAGGAGCAAACGCCCTACTTCCAGGGTCGAGTAGCATCCGCTTCCAAGCGCGAAGAGAAGCCCAGAGAAGAAATGGGGGCGCTGTTGATCACCAAAGCCAATGCCCTCCGATTGATGGGTGATTACCAAAGATCAGACTCCGCCTTCCTCTCCAATGAAAGGTGGTTAGATGACGAATTGGGCAAAACCCATATCCTCTACGCTCGAAATCAGTACCTAAATACCAAGTTGCTTGAGGAAAACGGACTGGAAGTGGGCGCACAAGCCAAACGCTACGAAGATGCTTACAAACTGGCCATCAGGAAGTACAAGAATTCTCACGCTGAGATCATGGACATTCGCGAGAGCCTGCTCATGGCCTTTTACCAAAACGGCAATAACTCCAAGCGGAAGATCGTCCAAAGCGAAATGAAAAAAACCCTTCGCACCTTTCCAAGGAACAGTATTCACACACTCGCGGATGACCTGGTGATCCTCAATTACAGGTTTTTGAATGAAAACCTGGAACGCATCGAAGGGCGAATGAGCAGCGTCTTGGCTAATACAAAAATCCCCGAGAAGCATCACTACAAATCAGATATCTTGGAGTTCGCCATGGAGGTATCGAAACTCCGCGGAAATACCCAAATGACCGAGCGATACCTTGACGAAATCCTAAAGATTAAAGAGCATTTGTACGGTCCGGAGTCACCAAGCTACCACCTGACCAAGATACAATTGGCCAATCACTACATAGACTACACGGATAAGTTTGACGAAGCGGCCGCTATCTATGAATCAAGCTTCAATGATATTGTGAGACCGGAGATCACTGAAGGTCATGTCGACTATCTGGACATCCTGAATCACATGGCAAAGTTCTATGAAGAGACGGATGAATACAGCAAAGCCGCGGAGATACTTGACGAAGCCTTGGGTGTGGCTCGGAGAAAGTATGATAATAAGGATGTGGCTTACGGAGATGAACTGGTCAAAATCAGCGGTCTGCAAATCCGAATCGGCAACTACAAAGAGGCTGAGAATAATCTGGAATCAGCGCTGGCGATCTACGACGAACTCAAAGGGGATGAAGTAAAAAGCACCACGGCCATCGCGCTGATCACAAAAGCAACCTTATTGGGAATCAAGGGGGAGTACGACGAGGCAGAAGCCACCTTGAATCGATCTGAAAAGCTGCTTAATCGAGGTGCCTTGATTGAAACTGCCACGCTGGGCCTAGAAGAAAATCTGGCCTGGCTTTACGTCAAATTAGAGAGACTGCGTGACGCGCAAGAGTTATTGGCAGAGACCATGGGCTCAAAAAGTAGGCAATTCGGCACGACCAGTAGACAACTGATGCGTCCGCTGGTTTTGGAGTCCGAACTCCTGCTGACCAGAGGCGAGTATGCCGATGCGGAAAACGCTGCCAGACGTGCTTACAATATTTCTCAAAGTGTGTTTGATCGGGAGTCTTCCAAACATGTACCCTCGATGCTCCGACTCGCCAAGGTGTACAGCACCATAGGAGACTACGATAAAGCGGAAGCACAACTCACCAATGCCATCAGTATCCTCAAGGCCCAGTTTGGCGGCGAGCATGTAGATGTCGCCAAGGCGATCTCCGAATTGGCACTGGTCAAGTTTTACAAAGACCGGCCTCTTGATCAGGTGGAAGATGAGTTCCTGGAGGCTGAAAAAATCATTGGACAAAAACTAGGAGCCTCCAATCCTACCTACGCTGAAGTGCTAAAGAACCTTGCCATCGTCAACATTGCGGCAGGGAAGTACTCAACAGCTTTCACCTATCTGGACGACGCCGGTAGAATCTGGGAAACCAAAATCGGTCGTAGAAACAACCTGAACGCCGCTACGATCAGCGTCTTGAAAGGGGACATCTACTACCGACAGAAACGGTTCGATCGATCGGCGGCGTTCTACGAGGAAGCGCGCAAAGCTTATCAAAAAATATTTGACAAGACGCACCCGGAATACACCAAGGTCCAGTCAAAGCTGGCCAAGAACTACTACATGCAAGGAGATTGGCGACAAAGTCAGTCCGAAATGGAGGAAGTACTTGACAACTATCAAAACTTCATCACCAAGTACTTCCCAGCCCTTTCTGAAAGAGAAAAAGCCAAGTTTTGGAATACGATCAAGCCCGACTACGAGTTTTACAACACACTGGTGATCAGCAAGTCGCGAAACGAGAAGTACCTGGGCGAGCTGTTCAACAATGCCCTACTGACTAAAGCGCTCCTCCTCAACTCTTCCATCAAAATACGGGAACGGATCACCAGCAGTGGGGATGATGAGTTGAAAGAACTCTACGCCGACTGGATCAATAAAAAGGAACTATTGACGGCGGCCCTTTCCATGAGCGCAGAACAACAAGAGGAAAATGAGATCGATGCCTCCGACCTCAATGAGGAGGTGGAATTGCTCGAAAAAGAACTCAGCCTACGCTCGGAAATTTTCGGAAAATCCATCGATCAGCAACCCGTGACCTGGGAAGAAGTCAAAGCATCATTGAATGAAAATGAGGTGGCTTTGGAGATGGTGAGGTACCGTGTTTTCGATCATGTATTCGCTGATTCAGTCGTGTATGCAATGCTCTACGTTACTGGTGAACGTAGATCGGTTCCTCAAGTGATCCTTCTACGAAACGGTCAGGATTTGGAGAAAAAGTACCTGAAATACTACCGCAACAATATCAGATATCGCCTACAGGACACCTATTCATACGATCAGTTTTGGAAGCCAATCATCGACGAGCTGGGTACGGTCGCCACACTCTATCTGAGCCCTGATGGTGTGTACAATCAGATCAACTTGGAAGCGATTCCGACCCCGGACGGTAGGTATGTGCTCGACAACTCCAACATCATTTTGTTGAGCAATACAAAAGAACTCTACCGCAACCGGCAAGCCCCCACACCAGTCTCCGAGAAGCAAGTAGCCATGCTCTTCGGCAACCCTACTTTCTACGTCGACTCGAAGCCTGGGGTACCCGAGACTGACAGTGGTCTCTCACGCAGCTCAGTGGAGGTAGTTTCGCAGTTGCCCGGCACGGAAAAGGAGATCAATGAATTGAAAGAGTACCTAACAGATCGCGGCTGGGAAATTCAAGATCGGGTCGAAATGGACGCTACCGAACCTGAAATGAAGGCAGTAGAAAGCCCGCTGGTGTTCCACGTTGCCACCCACGGATTTTTCCAGAGCACCGGAGCCGCTACCAGTTCCCTGGATGCTGAGCTCAAACAAAATAGCAGCTACGAAAATCCCCTACTGAAAACAGGGTTGTTGCTCACTGGTGCTGGAGATATCTTCAATCAGACCCAATACAACTACAACGTGGACAATGGCATACTGACGGCTTACGAGGCGATGAATCTCAACCTCGACCAGACAGATCTGGTAGTACTCTCCGCTTGCGAAACAGGTCTTGGAGAGGTAGAAGCTGGTGAAGGAGTGTATGGTCTACAGCGGGCGTTTTTGGTCGCCGGTGCTAAAACGATAATCATGAGCCTTTTTAAGGTATCTGATGAAGCGACCCAACAGCTCATGGTAAAGTTCTATCGGAAGTGGTTAGAATCTGGTGACAAGCGACAAGCATTCATCGACGCCAAGAAGGAGATCCGCAATGAATTTGGCAACCCCATCTACTGGGGGCCTTTCATCATGGTTGGGTTAGACTAGCATCCCAAAACTATTTTGTGAGATCTATCTAACCCGAAAAGGTCCTTTTGGGTGTCAGTCTTTGGTCACCGGGGAAAAGCACAAAAAAAGACCTGATAGATGTGCTCTATCAGGTCCTTATGAGTACGCCTCGATTTACAAGGCTGGTCATGACAGTAAACTATGCAAACATATGACTTTGCATAAAGATTCTACACTTGTCCTTCGATCCTACATACAGTATTCCAGAGTTCTCTTTGATCACAGTGTAGTTGTCTAGTGAGTCGTCAAATTTGATTCTGAGACTGGGTCTCGTTAAAAATGTTGAAAGGATGTTCATAGCTAGTCTTAGTGGTTTATTTCTATTACTAAACTATCGATTTTTGGGCCGTTATCTTCGACGAACGGTACCATATTGGCGATGAGCGGACTGGGCCGGAAAAATTGCGGATGAATCCGCTTCTCGGACCACTGGAACATGACAAAAATCATTTTTTGTACACAAATACCCACTTCCAGCAGCTATTGGACCGCCTGCGACGCATCGATCAGCCCCCAGCCAAAATCACGCCTCCGGTCAGGGAAGAGTTCTGCGGATTGCTTCATGCGGGTCAATACCTGATCTCGGCTTTGTGAAAGGTCCGTCGACCAAATGAGTGCTGCAACGCCAGATGTCATGGCCGTGGCCACCGAAGAACCTCCGACACGAGATGGTTGGTCTCCACTCTCGGCCAGGGTCAATGATACGCGGCTAGAGCTGCCCTTTCGCTGCACCACGGCCACAAAATCAACTTTCCGTCCACCATGACAATTGTTGCAAAGCTCGTAACCCTCGTCGTCGGTGATGCCGGTAACCGCAAGGGTCTCATTCATGGAAGCCGGGAATACGACCCCCACAAAGCGGGTAAAAGAAGTGGAAGTACCGGCGGCTGCGAATATCATTTTACCCTTGCCGTAGGCGTACCGGACCGCATCCGCTACCTGGGAGCTATAAAAAGGTGTACCAATAGACATGCTGATGATCTTCACATCCGATCGCTTCGCGGCAAGCACTAGCGCATCAGACACGCCATTCTTCTCACGCCCACTCGTAATGACAACGTCTTTCGTTCCGCGTATACCAATGAGATTGCTCTCATAAGCCACACCCACAATGGCACCATCGGCATTTCGTGGTGATACGGCAGATCCGGCCATTTGAGTACCGTGTCCACACCGATCATTGGGTCCATCAGGTCTGGCCCACGGCCAAATTGAACTTACGTAGGTTCCGAAAGTCTGCCGGTACCGTCCTGGGAACCCATCCGTAAAACCCGCATTGAGCTTGTCCTGAGCACTGGAGGTACCCGTATCGATGATTGCAATACCAATGCTTCGACCGGTGGCTCGATCCCAAGCAGCTGGTATATTCATGGGATTGAAATTCCAAGGCACCTTAGATAAGGGAGCGATCGTCGTAAAATCCTCACTGGGAATGCTTTCGGGCTCATTACTACATCCCAGTTTACTTTCGACCCGTAAACTGGAAGCAAGTGATCCATCAATGGGCTCGTAGGTCGCCGGCTCCAAATAGCGAACCTCCGGCAGCTCCCGCAGCCGATCAATCGTTTCCACACGCCGTACCCGAAGATGCAAGTACGGCAACGTCTCGTGGACATGCTGGACTTCTTCTTCTACATCCAATCCAGCACCTAGGTCATCGTAGGTGCGTTGGATATTTTGCTTGATGCGGCTCACCGCTGAGCTCCACCGATCGTCTTGTACATTGATCTCATGAAGTCGAACATCCACATCGCTAACTTCTGAGGGTTTATATCCCACAACCAACAGGCTATCAGACTGCATGACTACATTCCATAGAAAATCATTTGACACTTGATCCCAGCGAAAAGGCACTTCGCTTTGGAGCTGAGTATCCACTTGCTCCGAGATCGCTG
>JBCCXG010000099.1:0-12779 GCA_039191945.1 Bacteroidota bacterium | reverse complement strand
CTTCAGCATGGCAGAGGAGTTTGATCGGCATTTGTTCATTGGTTTTCAGCGCCGGTACGATGGGAATTTCAAAGAACTGAAGCAGCAAATGCCACAACTTCGACCAAGGGTGATCAAATCTTGCTCCCGGGACAATCCTTCTCCGAGCCTCGAGTTTTTGAGGAGGTCCGCCAATATTTTTCACGACATGCTGATCCACGATTTTGATATGTTGATCAACCTCAATGGACCTGAGCCTCCGAACACGATCTACACCCTTGCGCATGCCCATGATCCGGATACTGCGGAGTTGGCGGACTATGATACCACTATGGTGACACTTAAGTATCCCAGTGGACTGATGTGCTGTATCGATACCAGTCGGTGTGCGGTGTATGGATACGACCAGCGCATAGAGGTTTTTGGGGCCGAGGGGATGGCCATTGCGGAGAATCAGCGGATTCATACCCTGCAGGTAAGTACGGAGCGCGGAACTTTGCATGCGCCCTTGGACTATTCATTTCCAGAGCGGTACGAAGAGTCCTATCGGAAAGAAATGCTGCATTTCATCGAGGGACTACACAGTGGTAGTAGATATAACGTTACGCTACGGGAGTGCCTCTTGAGCCATCTGATGGTGAAGGCGGCCCATCAATCGGTCTTACAAAATCGGCCCATCGATTTCGTAGGAGAATATGGAGCCCATCTGTCCGGCTAGGACTTTCAGCTGCTAGGCCTCGAAAGCTGCCAACGCCGCTTTCTTGTAGGTACGACCGATGGGTAGCGCCACCTCGCCGACAGTGACCTTCTCCCGGGTATACGACTTGACATGCTGCTTATTGACAAGAAATGAGCGATGTATCCTCACGAAGCCGGGTGATAGCTCTTTCGTAAGTTTATTGATACCCATGCGGGTTGTGACATCTTCAGCGCTCATGTGGATGGTGACGTAGTCGTCGAGGCTCTCGATGTAGGTGATTTCTGATCGGGGTATTTGTTTCGTCTGCCTGTCTGATCTCACTTGTAGATAGGGTTGCTCTTCTTGTGGGGAGGGTGCTAGCACTCGGTGTCTAATCAAGTGGGTAATCGTAAATACGAAGACAACAAAATACAAAGCCAGGCCTAGTTGTGCGATGTTGGTAGTAATGGGCGTCATGTTTGCAAATCGATAGTCCCCCAAGTAGACCAATGACCAAAGGATGATCATGGTCTCCAGATAGATCGAGGCGACGAATAGGAATAGTCCGTAAAATGCGAATGGCACCATTTTGCCTTGGTATAGGTACCTGGGGAAAAGCCAATAAGTGAAGCCATAGGCCGTGGCGATCACTACGGGCAAAAGCAGTAGTGTAAATACAAGGGCGAAAGCCACGCTGCCTTGATCAGACCGAATCACAAATAGCAACAACAGTGAGGCCATCAGCCAAAAAGAGGAGTGCCTTGCAATTCGAGCGAGGTCGGTCCGTACAAAGGAGGGTGCTTGATTTTTCTCTTTAGTCAATCGTCACGGATGGGTTGAGCGACTAAGATAATTGGATCGGTGGTATCCGTCGACGCCCGTCCCATCATGAGCGATTGGAGGTGGGTTTGAGCGCATGCTATCGGTAAACGACCAGTTTTGGTATGGATTCGACGAAGCAACTTAGCACCTGCTCGGCCTACCTTTGGCTCAACAAGTCGCGACGTCAAAGTATGGTTCAATGACTAAATGTATTTGATACTTATGTTCAAGTTCTTATCTGATGGAGGGCCCATTTTCACGGCTCCAATGACGTTTTTGCTTTTTTTTATTCTCGTGCTAGCGGTTAGATATTTCATCCGGCTGCAAAATGGCGCCTTTCCAGATATCTCTGCGGCCAACAGGTCGCTGGACTATGTGCGCTATCTTGGCGTATTGACGATGACCGTCGGTATACTCGGGCAAATCGTCGGTCTCTACTCGGCCTTTGTCGCGATTGCAGAGTGGGGTGGTATCAAACCTGATATGCTGGCTGCAGGGTTACGAGTCTCTTCGATCACCACTCTGTACGGCATGACCATTTTCGTGATCGCTTACGTGGTCTGGCTGATTTTACGTGCCATGACTGGAAATAAACTCGCCAACTAAGGTCAGTCTCGCCGCTCAGCGAAGCTAGTAAGGTAGCGGCGTCTGTTCTATCATAATTATTGTGCGTAGGACAGGCGCCGAAGCTCGACCTTCTTGGAGGTCCAGTCCCTGCGCGTTAAGCCGTATAGGTTTCACTTACAGTCAGGAACTGACCGTCTGTACACGCTTGATGGCTTTGAGGACCGCACTGATTTCTTGAAATGTGGATACGCCCTTGTCAGCCAGGTACCACTTCTGCATCTCTACCTGGAACTCCCGGTAGGGAGGCTTATTCGGATCGTTTTTCCAGGAGTTGTACAAGGCCTGCGCTTGCTCCGGTCTAGGCCCCCAAGTGCCCTGTACCTCGAGTTCACTGTTTAGAATCAAGAGCTTTGGTATGGACCTACCACCATTGGTGAGGAATTCGTCCATGAGTGGAAGGTGCTCATCTCGGAAGACGATGCGCAATGTGATAAGCGCATTGGCTTCAGCCACCTTGTGGATCAGCGGCAATGTCTGTGCTGCATCCCCACACCAGCTTTCGCTGAGTACGAGCCATGTCTGAGGACTGTCTACGGCTTTGGCCAACTGCTCGATATCGGGAGTGAGTTCGATGGTCTTATTCAATCGCTTGACCCGATGGGCATTCAGCTTAGTGAAGTACACCAGGTCTTCATGCTGCTTGGGCCCCGAGGTTTTGTGTTCTTCGACAAGTCGCTCGACCAAGTTGTTATATTCCGTATAAGAAAGGCTCTTTTCGAGGCTTTCTTTGATGGTGTCCGTAAGGCTATTTTGTAACATTTTATGCTCTCCTCTACAACCATTGAACTGTATGTAACACTAAAAGTTTCATATAATTCCAATGTGTCACGAAGGTAACAAAATCAGTTTCAAACGGGGGTGCCCTCATGGATGATCGGGAAGCTAGGGTGCTAAGCAGACGTCTACTCCAGTAAAAGAGAAAAACCGACCAGACCGCATGCCAGCTGTCTCGGGACATCTAGCGGCAATTGGATTGATCGGCTTTTCAGAGTTTTATGACCTTTACACTCTAGTCTAGCGTGGGGGGAGATCCCTGCTCGGGATCGGCGGATGAGTCTTCGAGTTTGAACAGAATGGGTACAATCATTCTCACGCTGACCGGCTCGCCGTCCACTTTGCCGGGAATCCATCCGGTCGATTCAGCTACGACCCTGGCGGCCTCTTTATCGCAACCCGCGCCGATGCCTTTCTTGACCTCGACATCTGAGACCGTCCCATCCTTATTGACCACGAACTGCACATACACTTTCCCCTGGATGCCCATCTGGCGGGCCTGCTTAGGATAACTCATGTTGCTCGCAATATGGCCGTAGAATTGCTGGATACCACCTTCAAATTCTGGTTGCTCCTCTGCGATCGTGTAGACGCCATCTTCGGATTTGCTTGCTTCGCTGACACGTTTGAGTTGAGCCGAATGCTCGACAATGACATACAACAGATCTCCATCCGGATCCGTGTGGACGTGCCGGACGAGGTTTTGTTCTTTGATTTCCTTCAACTTTTGCAGCTGCCAGCTTTCTTGGCCTCGACCATCGGAATCGACGTTGCCGTTGATCTCCTGTTTGATTTCGAGCACCTTGAAGTCACCATCTGGAAACTCCTTTTTGATCTCGTCCAATTTTTGCTCAACCGCGTCCGGATAGAGTAAGGACATACTTGCCTCTTCTGCGATTTCCTGGATTTCACCGTCCGTGCATGAAAATACGATGACGGTGGAGGCCACAAGGATACCTAGTATCCCTGTTCTCCATTTGTGTATAGATTCTCTCTTTGCTTGCATGGCTTTTAGCCTTTTGAATAATGCGCCATCGTGAAATGAACTGGCCAGGTTCAGGTTCATCGATGACAGGGTACGACTGATCAGCGTCTTTTTATAGTCTTCAAGGGTTGTTGCTTTGAGTGCTTTTTCGTCTGCCTGGTATTCGTGGATCAATCGGAGCTCCCGCAGGGTCCACCACGTGGAAGGCGTCCACCAGAAGAAGATTCGAAACGAGTGGAGCAACAGGATGTCGAGCGAATGCAGGAGGTCCGCATGCCCTTTCTCATGGCGGAGTACCGACTCGTCTGGATTTGAGGGAGTGAAAATGCACCTCAAAAAAGTGAAGCTTCTGTCTTCTTGTCTGAGTATCCGTACCGGTATCCCGAAGGCCCGAGTTTTGCGGCTACGGACAAACGCCCATAGGATCTGCAATAGCCCGATCAGCAAAGTTAGTGCGAGTACCGCTGTAATACTTACCGGTGCCAGACGCCAATTGAGTTGCAGGGTGGTCTCTACCAGAGACATACGCCCGGTCTCACCTTCAGTGATGATTACTGGCTGTAGTAGGATCTCCTGAGCTTGACTGATTGTCTGAGGGATCGGCAAAATGGAGAATTCCAGTAGCGGTGTCAGCAAGGCAGCGATCGTCGAGCCAACCAGGTAGAGCCGCATATACGGATAGTCCGTTTGCTTCCTCAGGAAGACGTGGTAACCGAGATAAAGCAGCAGGTGCACCAGCCCCGCTTCAATGAGATACGCAGCCATTAGTCCTTATCCTCTTTCAGTTGCTTCAAAACTTCCTCGAGCTCAGTCAGACTCATGTCTTTTTCCTTCGCGAAGAACGAGACGAGTTGCTGGTACGACCCGCTGAAGTACTTGGACACGAATCCCCGCATGAATTTCTTGCTGTACTCGTCTTTGGACATCAGGGGATGATACCGGTGACTCTTACCGAAAGCCTCATGACCCACAAACCCCTTACTTTCCAAGATACGCACGATTGTGGAGACCGTATTGTAAGCGGGTTTGGGCTCTGGCAACTCCTCGATGACGTCCTTTACAAAGGCGTTTTCCAGGTGCCAGAGTACTTGCATGATTTCTTCTTCGGCTTTCGTTAATTCTTTCATGAACTATGAATTTAGTTTTAAAACTAATGATTTAGTTTATAAAGGCAAATTTTAAAACTAAGATTTTAGTTTATCGGGAATTATTGGCGACTTAACATTCTTCCGTAAAGAGATGAATAGCTAGTATTGGAATTAACTATATATATCAAAAAGTAATATTGTATTAATAATAGATGTCATTTCAGATCAAATATTTTATATAATTAGGTAATTGGCCATATTTGAATAGAAAAGTAACCATGGATAAAATTGATGCCGTGATCCTCAGGCTATTACAAGCCAATGCTCGGATGCCGGGCTCGGAAATAGCTCGTCGGGTACACTTGTCGCTTCCGGCGGTCACTGAGCGTTTGCGTAAGCTGAATGAGAGCGGGCTGATCCTCTCCTATACCATCCATTTGAATAAGGAGGCGCTGGGCTGGGATACCTGTGCATTCATTAAGGTTTGGTTGAATTATGGTGAGTCTGACCACATCATCGACCAAGTACTATCCTTGCCCGAGGTACTAGAGTGTCATCACATCGCAGGAGATTATGACTTGCTCTTGAAGGTGAGGGTAGGGGGTACTGCCGAACTGGAAGAATTTTTGGTGAAGCGGCTGAAGATCATTCAAGGCATCAGTCGCACGAGCACCACCATGGTGCTGGGCACTTATAAGGAGTCGATGAACAGACCAATTGAAGATGAATAAAGATGAAGTTGAACTATTGGTAGCACAGTTCGAAGCTGGAACCTATCCTGCTGCGAGTTGGACCCATACGTCCCACGTCGTGATGGGGCTTTGGTACCTTTTTCATTTTCCGGTGGGCGAGGCGTGTCGTAAGATCAAGCAAGGCATACGTGATTACAATGTCAGTCAAGGAGGTATAAATTCTGAAACTGAGGGTTACCACGAGACGATTACTGAGCTCTACATCCAGACCCTTGTACGCTATCTGTCTCGTCTCGAAGCGCTGGAATTTGACGAGGTATTGTCGTCTTTGAAAGACGAGCCATTTATGGACAAGGCTTTCCCGTTTCAATTTTATTCTCAAAAACGATTGATGAGTACCGAGGCGCGGCGAGAATGGATTGAACCCGACTTACAGCCAGTAAGTATGTGCTAACCTAATCGGTGAACCAGACGGAGCTTCCATAATGGACGCCACTCGGGCGATTGACCTATGTACGAAGGGGGAATGACTCACATGTCGAAGAATTTGCCTTTCTTGTCTACTGATGAATAGTATCGATACGCTTCCCGACGGTGCTCTGGTACCAGGTACGACGATGGCTGACGTATTGCTGGAACGAGATTGCTCGTCGTTTCATGAAGCTTGCCATCTCGTGCGAGATCTCCCGTACGGTGAAAATACACGGCATGATGACCTAACCGTGCTGTTCGACGACGGGCAAGGGACTTGCTTGACAAAGCACGGAGTGATTGCGGCCCTGGCGTGGGAGTTAAAGCTGCCCGTGTACAAGGTCATGGGGGTCTATGGCATGACGGAAGAGATTGTCTTGGGGGCCGATGCTATCCTCAAAAGATACGACCTTCCCTACATTCCGATGATCCACTGCTTTTTGCAGAGCGGTACTTCGAGGGTGGATCTGACGGAAGGCAATCATAACGGTAAGCGTACGTCCATAGAACACTTTATTCATACCGAGCGGGTCATACCTGATATTTCAGCGGGCGATAGGTATCGAATCTACCGTAAGGTAATCGCTCATCTCTGGTCTTCTTCGGGTGAAAAGCTCGACCCAAGGACCCTGCTAGCCGCCAGGGGAGAGGCGCTTGCGTTGCTCAAAGCGAATGCTGCGCCATCGGCCACGCAATAGCAAGCTCAATTCAGGACTACCCTTCTTTTCCCTTGTGGAAATACTCATGCAGCTTTTGTTTCGCTCCTTCTCGATCCACATAGGTCGCGGAGAGCGGCAACTGCCCGGGCATCGTCTCCACGTGCAGTGTTTGCGTAGGGAATGCAAAATTCACGCCTAGATGCTCTGCCAGTTTGATGATTTCCAACAATACCTCGTGCCGGGCCTTCAACTCTGCGGGCCAATCGGGTACCTTGAAGAAGATGTAAAACATGATATTGAGCGAGGAGGCCGCCATATCATTGAAGTATACATTGTAATAGTCTTTGCGAGTATCGGGATGATTTTCAACGATCTGCTTCAAACCTTCCACGAAGACCTCGATCAGGGCAGCAGGTGTATCGTACTGCACGCCCAACTGTGTGTAAAACCTCCGGTAAACCCTGGCGCCGTGGTTGTCAATCATGCTATCTGCCAGGTTACCGTTCGGAACGTACATCAGAGAGTTTCGAAATGTTCGAATCCGAGATGATCGAAACCCAACCTCTTCCACGCTGCCATCTATGTCACCGCTCGTGATCCAGTCACCGATTTGGAAAGGTTTGTCGATGAAAATCATCAATGACCCGAAGAAGTTCTTGATGGTGTCCTGGGCGGCCAGTGCGAAGGCTAGACCACCGATAGAGAGGCCAGTTAGTAGTGGGATGATATTGATTTCCAGCCCGTCGAGAATAAACAGGGTACCAATAAGAATGATGAAGGTCTTTAGCGTCTTTCGCAGTAGCGGGATCAGTTGGTCATCCAGCGTGCTTTCGGTCTTTTCTGCGAGGCCTTCCAAATAGATGGTCAGCACATTGACCAGTCGGTAGAAAAGAATGGTACCAAAGAGCGGAAGCAAGGCACGCATCCCCAATACGATGTACCTCGTCATGGACGGCGGCAATTGCAGTACGGGAATGAAAACGCTGAGCAGAAAAAAGACCAAAAAGAGGCTGAGTGGTTGCGCTACCGGCCTCAGTACGCGTGAGGCAAACGTGCCATATCCGGTCTTTTTGAGTGTGCTGAGCAGAAATCTTCCCAGCACAAAGCTTAAGATCTTGTGAATGACTGCACCCACAAGTGCGAGGAGAAACAGCCCAATGTACTGATACAGATACAGGCCCAGATACTTTTTGCTGCCTGCTCTGGGCAGGACTTCCAGGAGCCGGTCGGTACCATATTTGAATACCTCTCCGTAGTATCGATCGATGGCCTCAATCGCCGCCGGCGAATAAACCCAATTCCCCCGTCTTCTTCGCAAAACTACCTCGGGAAAACGACTGGTGAGTTGATAGGAATAGTCCTTGGCCAACGAATCATAGTGATCCCCCTGCCTGGGCACCTCGGTAAGGTCTATGTAAATACCCTCGCCGTCCAGGATTTGCTTGAGCTTCACCGCGGATGCCACTGCATCCCGTTGATTCTCCGAGTGGGTGATGAAAGGAACTGCTGCCAGTGAGTCATTGTAGCTTTCAGGCTGCAGATTCTCCAGGTGCGTCTTGAGGCTTTGCGCAGGTGAGCTCAATAGGGGATTGGCACCCTGCTGCGCGTCAATAGGTAAGACTAAAAAAGTGAGGGCAAGTAGAAAAAGCAGTCGGCTAGGCATAATGGCAAAAATAGGCCATCTCTGCCTAGCGCTTTCTTCACAACCTGTTATTCCGTAGATAAGCTCGACCAGAAATTCGCTCGTCTGCGACCGGCTCTTTCTTTGGCTTTCTGGCGATATTCGGTGATTAACTCGTCCAGCAGCTTTGTCTGATCGTCTGACAGCACCTCCCTGATGGCATCCATACGTTGATCATTGATCGATCGGGCTTCCTTCGCCAGTGCTCTTCTGGCAGACCGGTCACTTTCTTCTGGATTAGCCTGCGCCCTCAATGCGTCGATGGCTTCTGCTGCTGAGAGGTTGGCCTGCAAGACGGTGGTCACTTGGCCCTCATCCAGAGAGAGCTTTTCCTGAAGGTTGTTCGTGATGAGGTCAGCGCGTTCTTGCGGCGTCTTCTTTTCCCGCTCAGGGTTTTGAGCGAAAGTCGAGGCCGCGACGACCAGGCCAAGGAGTAGAATGAATGTCTTTTTCATATGATCCAATAGTTTCCCCTTGGACAGCGGATACACTGGATAGTTTAATGGCCCTTGATATTTTTTATTCTATTTTTTGTAATTCCTCTAGCTCCTCCTCGAAGCCACCTGATAAGATGGGGAATCTGCACCAGGTCCGCGGGTCCACGTTGAAGTCGTCCACATGAAAGCTCGGGGCAATACGCTCACGCTTCCATTGGTTGTAGGACCATAGTCGAAAAAACTTGGTGATCCACGCCTTGAGCTGCGACTTGGGATAGTCCACGCGCATGATCTCAAATACTTCAACTGGGGACTTGCGCTCCCGGATGCCCCATTCTTCGATTTGAACAAGCACGGAGTAGGGCATGAGGTCGTCTTCATCCGTTTGTTCTTCCTCCAGGGGCCTGAGCTCTGCCGTGGGCGTCAAATCATTTACCCATCGAAGACCCTCATAGTCCAGTGTCTGTTCCGCATACTGGAGCCACTCAAGTACTAGCGCTTTGTCAATCGCCGCGATCGGAGAGATGCTACCACTAGTGTCTCCGTCCATGGTGGCGTAGCCAACGTCACCTTCGCTCCGGTTGGAGGTGGACAGTAGCAGGTATCGCTCAAGGTTCGCCAGCATCCAAATGATGGGTGAGCGGGCTCGGGCCTGGATATTTTGTAGGGTGATGTCATCTCTCTCCCAGGTCAGATCACGCCCGATAGCTTTTTCGATCTTGGCGCGGTAGGAGGCGACCTCCTCGTCAATACGCCAATGGTAAAAAGTAGCGCCGATGCTCTCTGCAAGGCCCTGAGCAGACTGGAGGGTGGCTTCAGAAGAGTTTTTGGTACCTTGATAAGCGGTCCAAAGCAGCTGCTTCACAATGGCTTTTTCCTCTTTTGGAATGTCAAAACCCAGTTTGCGCTGAAATTCCTGATGACCGAGTTCACTCAGTCCAAGACGGACCATTTGTGCCACCATCGTGGCGATGGAGCTGCTGTCTGCTCCTCCTGAAAGGGACAGCACAAAGCCTCTACTCTTGCTCTTCCGGAGATAATCAAACAAGGCCAGGGGGATGACGCGCGATATTTCTTGTAATCTGTCGGCCCAGTCCTCCTGTACATTGGAGACGGTAGCGTCGTCGTCAAACGAGACTTCGCAGGTCAGCAGATTCCAATCTTCAAAAGAGAGTCGCTTATTTCGAGCAATCAGTTTTCCGCGCTGTGCCATGAGAATGTCTCCGTCGTAGATCATCCGTCCGGCTTCGTTTCCCAGCAGGTTGGTGTAGACGTAGGTCGTCTCGAATCGCTTGGAACTGGAGGTGACGAGTTGCTCGCGGTAGTCGCCCTTGCGAAAGGCAAAGTGACTGGCGCTGGGGTTGAGGATGAGGTCCACGCGGCCATGCTGAAGGTAGCAGGCGGGTCGATCCTCAAACCAGGCGTCTTCGCAAATCTCGAAACTGAGTGTGATCCCTTTCCAGTCCAGTTCTAGGGAACCAAAAGGCACCTCCTTGCCACGTAATTCGATCTTTTTGACGGTCTGGTATGGCCAGCTTTCAAACCAACGGGGTTCATAGTGTACGCCATTTTTGGCCAGGTGATGTTTGGCATAAAATCCGAGCACTTCGCCATCATCGATGAAGCAGGCCACGTTGTAGTGTTTATCCTCAAATATCACTGGTAGTCCTACAAGCACGGCAATCCCTTCGGTCAGGGGAACAATCTCATCAATTTTGGAAAGGGCTTTCTTGGGCAGCCATTTGCTGAGGAACATGTCTTCGCAGCCGTATCCCGTGATGCAGAGTTCCGGTAGGCAGAGCAGGTCTACGGATTGCCTTTTGGCTGCCGTGATGGCGTCTTTGATGTTGGCAATGTTGTGATCCCAGGCCATCGGGATCTGATTGAGGCACGCGCCGCCAATCAATAGCTTTCTACTCATAGTAGTTTAATCTCCTCGAGCTTCTCGATTGTTTTGCGAGCGGCGTCTTGTTCGGCTTTTTTCTTGCTAAAACCATAGCCCTTTTCGAAAGCCTCCCCGTCTATAAATACCTGTGCGATGAACTGGCCGTGCTTGTTTTTTTGACTCTCGTCTACGATTTCAAAAGAGAGCTTACGGTTGGACTTTTGCGACCACTCAATGATTCTGCTTTTGTGATTGGTGATCGTATTGACCAATTCTTCGAGGTCAAAGTGTGGAATGATGAGTTTTTTGATGATGAATCGGCGGCAAAACTTAAATCCCTTGTCCAGATAGATGGCTCCGATCAAGGCCTCCAAAGAGTCGCCGTAGATGGACTTGGGAGAGAGAGATGACTTGGGTTGGTGGAATTGAATGAGGTTTTTGAGTCCTATTTTTCTGGATAGCTCGTTCAGCCGTTCGCGGTTGACGATTTTCGATCTCACCTCAGTCAGGAAACCTTCTTCTTTGAAAGGGTAGCGCATGAACAGGAACTCTGCCACGATCATACCCAGGATGGCATCCCCGAGATACTCCAAGCGTTCGTTGGACTCGCGCAGGCCTCGCGCATTGATGGATGCAATGCTACTATGCCGCATGGCTAGTTTATAAAGCTGGAGATTATAAGGCCTTCGGCCTGTGATGGCTCTTATCGCCTTGTATAGGCGCTTGTCTTCTTCGTCGGTAGGTCTGTGGATTAAGTGTAGAGCTCGCCGAATAGAAAAAGACACCTATTAATCTTTGTATTTTCCGAATACCACCGAAGTGTTGTGACCGCCGAACCCAAAGGTGTTGCTCATGACGATGTCTACCTCCCTTTGCTGCGCCTTGTTGAATGTCAAATTCAGTCGCTCGTCGATGGTTGGATCATCATTGAAGTGGTTGATTGTCGGTGGAATAATGCCCCTCTCCAGGGCCATGATGCAAGCGATACCTTCTATGGCCCCGGCTGCGCCCAACAAATGTCCAGTCATCGACTTCGTCGAGCTGATGTTGAGGTTGAGGGCATGCTCCCCAAAGACGGTTTGAATCGCTTTGATCTCTCCACTGTCCCCCAGTGGAGTGCTTGTGCCGTGGGTATTGACATATTGAACCCTTTCTCGAGCGATATTGGCATCCCGCAAGGCCTCTTTCATCACCGCCATTATCCCCAATCCCTCAGGGTGCGGTGCGGTAATGTGATAGGCATCACCGGTCATGCCGCCGCCAAGTACCTCCGCATAGATCTTGGCTCCTCGTGCCTTGGCGTGCTCCAACTCCTCTAGGAAAATTGCTCCAGACCCCTCACCTAAGACGAAGCCATCACGCTCGGCGCCATAAGGCCTTGAAGCCGTTTCTGGGGAGTCATTTCTTTCAGACAGTGCTTTCATGGCATTGAACCCGGCTACACCCGACGGCACAATGGCTGCTTCGGAACCTCCTGCGAGGATGGCTTCCGCCTTACCGAGGCGTATGTACGTAAATGCATCATTAAGCGCGTGGTTGGAAGAAGCACACGCAGAGACCGTGGCAAAGTTGGGTCCTCGAAATCCGTACTTAATTGACAACATCCCTGGCGTGATGTCGGCAATCATTTTGGGTATGAAAAAGGGGTTGAAGCGAGGTGTTCCATCCCCTTTTGCAAAATTTGATATTTCGTCGTGGAACGTCTGCAGACCACCAATACCTGATCCCCAGATCACCCCAACACGCTCTTTGTCGACTGATTCCAGATCCAAGCCGGAATCTAAAATTGCTTCCTCACTGGCCACCATGGCAAATTGAGTTCCCGGATCCATTTTCCGGGCCTCTTTCCGATCAATATGGTCAGTGGGCTTGAAATCTTTGACCTCGCACGCAAACTTGGTTCTGAATTTTTCTGGATCGAAACGGGTAATAGGGGCTGCGCCGCTCACGCCTCGTTCCAAGCCGGACATGTACTCATCCTTCGTGTTGCCAATGGGGGT
>JBCCXG010000098.1:0-12783 GCA_039191945.1 Bacteroidota bacterium | reverse complement strand
CTTTAGCGGACTCCGCGAGCCTGCCTTTGCCGGTAGGCAGGCTCAGTCTGTTATTTCATTTAGCTTTCTACACAGCCCCATTGAGGGCCTCAATCTTCTGAGTTGTATAATTTACGGATTTCCTCCCGATCCTGTTCCGGTAGGGTCTCATCTTGCATAAGCTGCCAGGCGCGTTTGCGAGAGTCGATGTTGTACTTCAACACGACGCTATTCTCTTTTTCACGCTTGCGCAGCCTTCGTCCCATCCAGAAGATTCCTACCTGCAGCAGGATCACGACAACAGAAAGAAGAATGAGCGTGGTAAGGTTCATAGGCTAACGCTAAAACTTAGGCTAAACTAGCAATTCCCCAACAACCTCGCCGGCACTCCAGAGGGAATTACGCGTGCTCAGGTAGTACGGCGATGATTTCGCGCAGTTGTACGATGTGCCGCTGCTCATGGCTTAACAAAAACTTTAACGCCTCTGGCACCCGAAACGAGATTTGCTTGATGGCCGAGGGTACAACTCGCAAATCAACATCTCTGGTCCGAGCGTCCTTGAGGTACTGATTAAAGATGACCCTATATTTTTTGTACTGAGCAAGCACCTTCTCGACCTCTGCATCAGATACTTCTGGATTGAAAAAGTCGAAAGTCTTCATTTTGAAAGGTCTTTTGTTGCCTTTCGGCGCAACCGATTGGATCATAAGGGATCTCGTCGCGCGCAGGGAGACTTCTTCTCGGACTTCGATACGTTCTTCCGCACCGGAAAATGCCTGATCAAGTCTGGGTTTATACAGATCGAAGGTGAGATTGAGATGGTCGATCACTTCGATCACGGACCAGGATTTGTCATCCGGTCTGAGGCGCAAATCCTCGTCAGAGAGGAGCATGACCTCTTTTTCAAGGCATTCGTCGATTTGATTGGACTCTTGTAACAGTTGGAGAAAATTGACCTTCATTTTGAGTACTTGTTTTTTGATAGTCCAAAGATGAGGAGGCGATTACGAAGAAAAATTGATCTAGATCAATTAATCCCTTAAGCTCCGCAGTCTACTAAAAGTCTCAGGGGTCATATTTAGGTATGACGCCAGATACTTTTGGGGGATCGTCAATAGTGGCGGCGGACAGCGTGCCACAAAAGCCTCGTACCGCTCCTTGGCACTCAAGGTGAGCAACTCTACTTCGCGAGACAAGCGACCCAGCAAGATATTTTCAAAAAACCGTGCTTTCCATCGCAGCATGACCGGATACTCCATCAGTTCAATGAAATCACTTCTGGTGATGCCATGGAGCGTCGAAGGCTTCAGCGCCTCCAGAAAGGACAAGGAGGCAGTCTCGTACATGAAGGAATCGTATATACCCGAAGGACTACCACTAAAGGAAAAGGCGAGAACAACTTTGTCTCCCGCACCATCGATCAGATACATGGCCTGGACGCCTTCCTCCACGATGTAAAAGTATCGTTCCTTGCGTCCAGCCTCCGTGACCAGCTCTCGTGCGGCAAAGGTCCTGGTGACCAGCCGATCTTTCAGAAAAGCGAGGACCTTCTTATCCTCTGTGGGGTCCAGCTGAAAGAAGCGGGCAACTAGTTCGAGCTTGGGATCGTTCAAGGGTGTATCGCACAATATTGAGGTGGAAGATAGGGTATGTGCAACAAAAATCTCGTGGATACAACCGTAAATCAGATCAGCTCAGGGTCTAGTGTATTTTTGAGGGATTAGCATTGATTGACTAACTTTGCCGCGGCCAAAAAAGAAGGCCAGTGAAAACGTAATTTTGAAATTGATACGAATGAAAAAGCTACTATCTACTGTTTTCTTATGCTCCTTGGTATTCACCTTCACGCAGTGCGGCCAAGGCTCGCAGCAAAGTACCGCTGAAAAGGAAGAAGCTAAGAAAGAGTTGTCCACTTTCGTAGAGACGGAGTTTGAATATCCTATCCCCACTTCCTACGAGGTGACAAACATGCTGCAAAAGGCCAACGCCAACTTCGTTTTTAATATCACGAATGATCCAGCCAATGTTGACAACTACGTAGCCGAGTGGCAAAAGGCGATGAATCTTGGAGTGTACGGTGCCGACCTGAGCTATGCGAGCACCTACAATCGACAAGAGGAAACGGTGCAGTTCCTCAACTCTGCCCGCCAGTTGGTTGAAGACCTCAACATCAGCACAGCCTTCAATGCAGAGATGATCGAGCGCATGGAAGAGAACCTGGACAACAAAGATGAAATGATCTTGATTGTCACCGAGTCCATCTACAACACCTATAATCATCTACAAAAGAGTGGGGATGAACTCAATTCACTATTGGTCATTGCAGGTTCAGTCATCGAGGGGCTATACATCACTGGACAGTTGATTGTCGCGAGTGACTACAATGAAGGACTTATGGAAGTCCTCGCCGGTCAGAAGGGACAGGTGCAGAAATTGGTAGAGTTGATGGAAGAATTCTCCGCAGATGAGAACGTCAATCGTGTCTTGCCGAAGCTCCGGTTCATCAATTTGTTTTACGAGCAATTGGGAGACGATGGCAGCATCACCGAGGATCAATTCAACGACGTAGTGGGCAGTATCAACGAGATGCGTTCCTCAGTCGTCAGCTGATTCACAGAAGATTTTCGATAGGAAGCTGTTCCCTTCGGAACAGCTTTTTTTTTGCCTAGCGCCGACCTCACCCGAGCCTCGCATTTTCCGGGAATTCTTACACTTCTCAACTTCGTAAATCTTATTTTAGCTGCCAATGCAAGGAATGAGCGAAACTATCGTCAATGCCCTGGTGCACCTCTTCGCTATCATAGAAAGCGTAAAAGAGGACTTCAAAGAGGATACCGGCGATCTTATTGTCAAGCCCTACCTGGAAAAAACCCTCAACCAGGAGCTGACGAACGAATACCTCAAGCTCTTCTACGACTACCTGTCATTTTATCGGGAAGCCAACCAGGATCCAGCGGGAGACCACGAGCTGGGCATTGACTCTACCAGTATCATTCAGATTGCCAAGATCTGTAATCAACTGAATAAGGAGCTGATCCAAAGTGAGCGACTCACGGTGTTCATCCAGCTGCTGGAGCTTATCAACGCAGATGAAAAGGTCATCGAAAAAGAAAGTGAGTTTGCCTCGCTGGTGGCTATGAACTTCAACCTCGAGCAAAAAGAGGTGAAAAATATTAAGTCCTTCATCTTCGATCAAAAGGCGGACAACGTAGATCCGAGTCAACTGCTGCTCATTGACAATAAGATGACCGAATGGCCAGAGGAAGTCGCATGGATGATGCGTAAGAAAACCAAAAAGGTCAAGGACAGCTCCAGTTCCCTGCATATGTTCGTAGAGAACCTCTACGGAAAGATCTACGTGCTCCAAATCGCCAGCGTGGAGCGATTTGTCTTCAAGTACGAGGGCCCGCTGAACTTGTATCTAGAGGGCAATAAAATCTCACCAAAAAAGGCGTACTTTCTCAAGCCCGGTTCGATCATCAAAGGACCCAATATTGAGTCGATATACGAGACTGAAGTAACTAAGCAGTTTCTTCGAGACAAGACCAATGTCAAAATTGTGCTGAGTGGTGAGGACTTGGAGTTTCACTTCAAGAACAGCTCCAACGGCATCCAGAAGTTCAATTTTTCCGAAGAGTCGGGGCACCTTGTGGGTATCATGGGAGGCAGTGGCACCGGCAAGTCCACCTTACTCAACCTACTCAACGGTAAATTAGAGCCGAGCTCTGGGCGTGTGCACATCAATGGGCACTCAGTACAAAGGGCCGGCCGCGAGGGAGTCATCGGCTATGTCCCACAGGACGACTTGCTATTTGATGAACTGACCGTTTTCCAAAACCTCTACTTCAACGCAAAGATCTCTTTTTCAGGATTCAGCGAATCGCTACTCAAAAGCACGGTCGACAAGGTCCTGACCGATCTCGACTTGTATGACATCAGGGACCTCACGGTTGGTGATCCGCTCAACAAGTCCATTAGCGGGGGTCAGAGAAAGCGCCTCAACATAGCCTTGGAGCTGATGAGAGAGCCCGCAGTACTTTTTGTGGATGAACCCACATCAGGGCTTAGTTCCAACGACTCCGAGAAAGTGATGTGGCTACTACGGGATCTGGCACGCAAGGGTAAGCTAGTGGTGGCAATCATACACCAACCGTCCTCGGATATCTTCAAGTTGTTTGACAAGCTGTGGATGCTGGACAAGGGGGGCTATCCGGTCTACAACGGCAATCCGATCGATGCTGTCGTGTATTTCAAGACGATGAGTACGCAGGTCAATGCGGCAGAGAGCGAATGCCAGCGATGCGGCAACGTGATCCCGGAGCAGATCTTGCAGATCATCGAGGCCAATGAGATTGACGATAACGGGAAGGCCACAAATCACCGAAAAGTGAGCCCCAAGAGCTGGTACCTGAAATACAAAGAGAACATCGAGGCACAGCTGCAGCGCGTAAGATACGATGAACGCTTGCCGCCCAACAACTTCAACATTCCAAGCCTGTTGGGGCAATTCCAAATCTTCAGCTACCGCAACTTCCTGTCGAAGCTCGCCAACCGGCAGTACATCATGATCAACTTGCTGGAGGCCCCTTTACTCGCTCTGGTACTGGCCTACTTCTCCAAGTATGCCCGGGAAGGACAATACATCTTCCAGGACAACAAGAACCTGCCGGTCTATCTCTTTATGGCCGTCGTGGTGTCGCTTTTCATGGGGATGTCGGTCAGCGCCGAGGAGATCTTCAAAGATCGAAAGATCTTGGAAAGGGAGTCCTTTCTCAACTTGAGTCGGGCGAGTTACCTCAACTCCAAGATCTCATGGCTCTTTCTCCTCAGCGCCATGCAGTCCATTCTGTTCGTGCTGATCGGGAACTTTATCCTTGAGATTAAGGGAATGACGTTCTATTACTGGATCATTCTTTTCTCTACCTCCTGTGCGGCCAACTTGATTGGGCTCAATATCTCCTCTGCACTGAACTCCGTCATCACCATTTACATACTGATCCCCTTCATCTTGGTACCTCAGCTCCTCTTGGGAGGTGCGTTGATCCGATTTGATGATCTGCATCCCAACTTTACAAATCAACGATATGTGCCCTTCGTAGGCGATATCATGGTCTCACGATGGTCCTACGAGGCGCTCGCCGTCGCACAGTTCAAAGACAACCGGTACGAGCAGCACTTCTTTGATGTTGAGAAAGAGATGAGTGCTCATGCTTACCAAAACAACTACCTGATCCCAAGATTGGAATCCACTGTCAATGGGCTTAATCGCCTGGACTCGTTTGAGGGGTACGAAGATCAGTTTGATTTGCTGCAAAACGAACTAGATCAACTGGGCGAAAAGAGTGCGGTATTTAACCTGATCAACGCCATTGATACCATATCCTTCAATGATGCCATCGCGCAGCGTACGCTGAGTTACCTCGATCAACGCAAAGATGACTTCCAGGTAAAGTACAAGGCTGCCGTCGCACGAAAAGACTCGATTTATGAAGGACTTGTGGCTACCTTGGGAAAAGAAGGTTTCCTGGAGTTGAAGACCGATCATTTCAACAAAGCGCTGGAGGACCTGGTCACCAATCGCGGCGAGATCAATAAGGTGTATCGAACCAGGAGAGCATTGGTACAAAAGAAAGACCCTATCTACAAGGAACCACACGGTAAGTTCTATCGTGCTCATTTCTACGCCCCAGAAAAGCACCTTTTCAACTTTAAGTTCGACACCGTGTGGTTCAACATCGTCGTGATCTGGCTTTTCGTAGGTTTTTTATACCTTTTGCTTGTGAAGGACACGCTGAGGAAGATCTTCCAGTTCTTCAGTGGCAAAGCCAGTAAAAAGAAGGCCAATCTGCTGCGCGTCTAGCTCAGATGGATCAGGAGACAGTCTTGGGAGTACAACCTTGCGCCCGCCTACTCATGCCTATGAGGGATAGGCTGCAGACGCGCGTGAATCAGACCAGGATCAGGCCACGTGATACCTGCATGAAAAGCACCACTGGAGATCAGCATCCGAGCCAATGTGTGGTGAGGCAGATCTACAGCTTAGAGCACTTCCGGTTCCGTGAGCCGATCTCCCTCTGCCGAAATCCGATACTCAGATGGGTAAAGATTGTTAACCCTATTCCCCAGATGATTGATCCAGCCAAGCGGTTGGCCTCTGTATCGCACCGTCGCAAAACCCCTCTCCGCCATCGGCAGCATCAATACGTCTTTTCGTAAGAAGCGAATAGCTTCATCATAGGAAAGGTCATAGGCCGGCCATTGCTCTTGGCCCAGATCGGTCGATAGGGCCCATTCGTGGGCGGGTACCAATCTCCCTTTCTTCATCGTGCCTACGAGTGTGCCGCGCTTCACCATTCTCAGGTGCTCGCTCAAGATGCGCAACAGGTCCTCATGGTCATAAAACAGCACAAAGTCTTCATGCGCATGTAATCGGCCTTCCATTCCCTCGAAAAGCTCACCGTAGTCTGCCTTTGATGGTCTCTTTCGGCCCTTGCGATGACGAAGCTTTATAGATCTCGTTGGCTCTACTTTTCGAAGAAGGAAGAAGCTAAACCCTTCTCCACGGCTGAGGTGTGGCAAGACTTTGAACTGCTGAAAGTCCCCTACATCAGATACCATAAAAGACCATTCTGTAGGGGGATGGAACTGCACCGGCGATACGTCGTATGTGCTGACAAGGTGACCTAGGACCTCCTCATTTTCCTTCTCATTGAGCGTGCATGTCGAATAGATCAATACGCCTCCCTCGGCCAACGTATCCCAAACATCCTCCAAGATCCTCAGCTGCCTTTGTTGGCAAAAATCAACCGCTTGAAGCGACCATTGGGACACCGAATTGGGATCTTTTCGAAACAGCCCTTCGCCAGAGCACGGTGCATCAACGACGACTATATCAAAGAAACCAGGTAGCTTCTGAAAGTCTTTTGGGTCATTGTGGCTGATGTGGTGATTGGCACGCCCCCACTTTATAGTATTCTCCTTTAGGGTCTGGACACGCGAGCCAATCACTTCGTTGCTGAGAAGCATATCCCCCTTTCGCAAGTGCTGCGCGATATCGGTGGACTTCCCACCGGGAGCTCCACAGAGATCCAAAACTCGTACATACCCATCCATTGATTGCAAGAGGTCACGAATGAGAGTGCCTATGACCATTGAGGAAGGCTCCTGCACGTAATAAGCACCTGCGTGAAACAGTGGGTCTGCGGTAAAGAATGGGCGAGTCTCCAGATAGTACCCTTGGTCATTCCAGGGGACTGGTGGGTGAATAGGCTTCTGGGACCACTTCGCCCCATTGAGTCTCATGGCTATTGTCGGCTTCTCCTGAAAACTTGCCTCCAATGCCATTCGCTCCTTATCGCTTAGATAAGTCAGTTGTGACCAAAAATCCCGTGGCAGATCCATCCAGAAAAATGATGAAGAATGATTGCGAATTCGCCGCTTGCGCTAGAAATGAAATTGAATATATTGTGGCAAAAGAAACAAAATATGAATGAATCCCTAGGCAAACTCCTCCTTCGATTAGGGTATGGTGGTTTGATGATAACCCATGGCTGGCCCAAACTTTCCAAACTCATCGAGACGGGTAAGTTTGAGTTTGGTGACCCTATCGGCGTAGGCCCCACTTTGTCTTTGCTCCTTACCATCTTTGCTGAGTTCCTGTGCTCCATTCTTGTCGTCATTGGGTTCAAGACCCGGATTGCGGCCATATTCCCAGCCATTACGATGGTGGTAGCAGCATTCATTGTCCATGGTGACGACCCCTTCCGCCGAAAGGAGATGGCTATTTTGTATTTAATCGGCTTCGTGGCCATCGCTTTGGTAGGTCCCGGGGACTATTCACTGGACAAGCGAGGACGAAAACCCTTCTAGCGTAATTTGAGCTTTTTGTAGATCACATTGCGGGAAATCATCGTCAAATCTCCCGATCGCATCGTACCTAATTGCAGATCCTCAATGGCCACCCGTAACAACCTCAAAGTGGGGTGTCCAACCTTTGCGGTCATGCGCCTTACTTGGCGATTCTTACCTTCGGACAACTGGAGCTCTAACCAGGACCTGATAGGGTGCTTCAAGGTATTGACTGGCGGTATTCGCTCTTGCAAACCTTCGGGTTTGATAACCTGAGCCTGACAGGGCCGTGTCGCATGTTGTCTACCGCTCACATTGATTGTGACTCCCTCCTGAAGGGCATTCAGAGCTGCGGAATTGGGTACCCCATCCACTTCGACCCAATAGGTGCGGCGATGTTTGAACTTAGGATTTAACAGTCTATGATTCAGTTGCTTATCGTTTGTCAAAATAAGTAATCCCTCACTATCTAAGTCCAGCCGTCCGACGGGATACACATCTTTCGGCAAATCAAGTAGGGAGCCTAGTCCCGGGTTACCATCTTCATCACTGAATTGACTAAGGATTTTGAAGGGCTTATGGAGAATGAAGTATTTTCGCTTTTGTGCCAATGAAGACTTTTTCTGATGCCGTACTGCAATACTACAAGCAATTGCAGGCACCCCAAAACCTACCGCCTGAAGTAGCGGTGATGAATCCTTTTGCAAGCAAGAAGACCTACGACCTTGCCGCCCGTTTCTATCAGAAGTATTACCATGATAGCCACCAGAGATGGATGTGCTTTGGCATTAACCCGGGCAGGTTTGGTGCGGGCGTCACCGGAGTCCCCTTTACTGATCCCATTCGGCTAGCAGAAGTTTGTGGTATCGCCAATGACCTAGAGAAAAAAGCCGAGCTCTCTTCCAGGTTCATTTATGAGATGATCGCAGGGTTTGGAGAAGCGTCGGAGTTTTACCGTCTTATCTATATCACGGCCATTTCACCTCTGGGCTTCCTCAAGGAAGGGATCAACCTCAACTACTACGACATCAAGGGCTATAAAACACTCTTTGAAGACTACGTCGTCCAGCAAATTCGAGAACAACTCTCTTTTGGGATACATACCAACGTGGCCTTTAGCATTGGGAGAGGTAAAAATGTAGAGTACCTGCGCTATATCAACCAGAAGTACGGTTTCTTCCGAGAGGTGGTGGCCCTGTCCCATCCTCGGTGGGTCATGCAGTATCGCCTCAAGCGCAAAGAAGAGTTTATCCAAGAGTACCTCGAAGCCTTTTCCAGGCTATCACCATAGATCGATCACCTGACCGTCTTCCAACTGTTCCAGGCCTATTTCTCGATGCTGCATCTCCCTACCCAAATGCGTCAGCACCAACCGCTTGGTTTCAAACAAATGAGCTTTTTGGCTTAAGGTTAGATAATCCAGATGCCCGGGACCCGGCTTGTCGTACCAATTGCATTCGCAAATCATCAGTTCAGCGTCTTTGGCAATGTCCACCAAGCGATCATCCCACTCAGTATCGCCTGAAAATGCCAAGATCTTTTCCTGCCATCTCAACCGCATGCCGTGAGGATTGGAAGATGGCGCATGCGATACGGGAAAAGCTTGTATGTCAAAGGGTCCAATCTTGGTCCATTCGGCACCAAACTCGACAAACTCGACGTCCAATTCATCAATGACAAATGAGGTATCCGGATACATGGCCTCTTGCAATTGGTACACTTTGTCTCGGATGCCCGGAGGGCCAACAACCTGTAGGGGTGCTTCCCGCTGAAGATCAAACTTCATCGCCAGGAATAGAAAAGGCAGGCCACCAAAGTGATCCCCATGAAAGTGGGAAATGGCAATAACAGATAGGTCATTGATGTCCAGCTGCAGCTGTCGCAAGCGTATGAGCGCACTCACCCCACAGTCCATCAACAGCGAAGTGCCTTCAGACTCCAACAGAAAGGAGGTACAAAAGCGCCCCCCCGATGCAAAGGCATCGCCACAACCCAGCACGGTCAGCTTACTTCGTCTCATTTTCGGTCATGGTAATGGGTGGGTGGGATAGAAAATGATCAATACCGAGGTGCAACTTCTCCCAATTGAACGTCGCTCCTGGATCGATTTTTGGATCTCTTCGGACATCCTGCCCTGATACATGCGCATGAGCGAGCACCAACCTGCGGTCGATACCAAATTTGGAGATCCAAAGGGCACAAAGTTCAGCCAGCGCGATGTACTGTTGCTCCTTGTAGGGATGATGCTCCTCCACGGCCCTCCGGAAGGACGCCATGTTGTGTTGGCCTTCTACCAATACCTCCACCCCCAGGAAGGAAGCGTTGAGATCCTCCGAGCCTTCAAATGCACTTTTCCCGGCATGAAACGCTCCCGTGTCCCAATCAGCTCCCAACAGCACCTTGCCTTCTACGCTAATAAAGGCGTGAACACTACCCCCGACAGATTTCATGAAATCAGGAGCATATTGATGGTTGACGTACTCCCCCATGGCATGAATAATGATCCCATTGGGACCGTCGGTCATCGGTTTGGTCCTCCAGGGGCCCTCCAACTTGTGCGTAGTCATGAGCGAATAAATGAAATCTTTTCGAATTAACGTTGGGTCGCCTGCTTTAGGGCATCCACGGTCTTCTTCGCATTGCCGATAAAAATCTCCTCTCCTACGACAAAAACCGGACGCTTCAAAAAAGTGTACTCCTCAAGAATCAGCCTTCGGTAATCAGCCTCTCCCAATGACTGATCCGCAAGGCCCATGGCTCGATACTTCATCGACCTTCGAGTAAAAAGACTCTCATAGTCGCCAGCAAGGGCTTTCATCGCATCCAGTTGCTCCTCTGTGATCAATTCCGTCTTGATGTCCTGCTGATCGAAGGCATCAAGGGCCGCGCCCAGACTACTCATGATCTTCTTACAAGTGGTACAGGTGCTGAGGTAGTAGACTTTTTTCATGGCAGCGCAAATGTAGTGTCAACTACCCGAGTAGGAATGACCCAAGTTTCAATTCGTGAGGTTGATGCAAATATGCAGTAGTTGTTCACCTTTGTAGAACATATTCATACGTGTCCCGTATATTTGTTCTACAAATGCGAAGTACTATGATAGTCTTCGTGAAATTGTCTTTTGAATATGAAAGGATCCTATCTCGGAGAGTTTGAAGAAATCGTTTTGCTGATGGTCGCCTTGCTAGGAGATGAAGCCTATGGTTTGTCCATTCGCGACGCCATTCTCGAACAAAGCCAACGTACCGCTGCCATCGGAGCGGTACACAGTGCATTGAACCGGTTAGAAAAGAAGGGATTTGTTGAATCCAAAATGGGTGATGCCACCGGAGATCGGGGCGGTAGAAGAAAAAGAATATTTTCGGTTACTGCCTCAGGAAAGGCCGCCCTGGAGCGTAGCCGAGAACTCAGAAATTCTCTGTGGAATCAGATTCCCGAATTGTACTGGAAAGGACTGAAACTACAGGGACTTCTATGGAGCTCCTGAGGCGACCTCCGAGGTACGCTGATCTCCTTTTAGAATGGCTCTGTAGAGAAGAGCTTCACGAGGAAATTCAAGGTGATCTCCATCAATACTATGCGCGGCTGCTCCGCGAGCAAGACCGCTGGTCGGGCATCAAGTACTGGTATCACACCTTCCAGTTTCTCAGGCCCTATGCATTAAAGCCGATTGTCAAAAACTCAAATTTTACCTCTATGATGCGATTGAATTTTCTGGTAGCCTACCGGAACATCATGAACCACAAATTCTATGCTTTTATCAACATCCTCGGGCTCGCCTTAGGGCTGGCCGTGTGCATGCTGATTGGTACTTATATCAAACATGAACTCAGTTATGATCGACATTGGGAAAATAGCGACCGGCTTTTTCGCGCAGTCGGGGAGCTGAAATTTGAAGACAATTATCTGGAATTGTCCGCCACACCGGCTCCCATGGCAGCGTCTTTCGAGAAAGACTTCCCCAGGATCTTGAAAGCGGCACGATTCCGCGATATCGGTAGCAGACTGGTCCAGGTAGGCGACCGATTTTATCAAGAACCCCAAATGAGCTACGCTGACCCAGAGGTGTTAGAACTCTTTAACCTAGAGCTGCTGGATGGATCATTTGATGACGCTTTGAGTGACCCTGCAGGAGCCATCATTGCCGCCTCCTCTGCCAAAAGACTATTTGGAAGCGCCGATCCGATTGGACAGCGGTTCGAACATGCCGGCACGCCCTACTCCGTAAAGGCCGTCTATGCGGACCTTCCCGATGCCACGCACTTCCACTACACCATGATGCTCTCCATGGAAAGCTTCAATGACCCTGGTCGTACGGTTTGGTTGTCGAACAATTATAGAACCTACTTTCTCCTCGATACGCCAGAGGACTACGAAGCCGTCTCTGCCTCTTTCAAGGATGTGTATCAAAGGTATTTTGGACCTCAGATCGAAGCGATTGCTGGGGCCTCTTGGGATCAGTTCATGGCCTCCGGGTCTTTTGTCAACTATTACTTACAGCCCGTTGAGGATATTCACCTGCACTCTGACTTGCAGTATGAGATCGAAGCTAACGGAAACTTCCAGTACATTTTGATCTTCGGTGCCGCGGGCCTTTTCGTGCTCATCATCGCCGCAATCAACTTCATGAATATTTCTACTGCTCGATCCTCCACGCGAGCCAAGGAAGTCGGCATCAAAAAGGTCGTTGGCAGTCCGAAGTCCCAGTTGGTTTACCAGTTCATTTCGGAGTCGCTGCTCAATAGTTTGTTGGCCCTGGTGATTGCCATCGGTCTCTTTTACCTAGGCCTACCCACGCTCAACGACCTGACCAACAAAACGATTGTAGATCCACTATTTGGAGAATTAAACCTGTTCCCTACGGTACTCATTGCGACCGTGGTAGTCGGGCTGCTAGCGGGGGTGTACCCTGCTTTTTTCCTCGCTGGATTTGCCCCTTTGAAGGTGCTCAAGGG
>JBCCXG010000097.1:0-12791 GCA_039191945.1 Bacteroidota bacterium | reverse complement strand
TCTGCCCTTGATCGGCGAAACTTGGCTGATGCAATAGAATTCTTCCTCAAAGAAGGCGAAGGAGGTGGGACTATGGACTTCGCCTTAAATGCGATACCTAAGATGTATGATACAGAAGATACATGGACAGAGCAAATGCTGTTTCTTGTTGGTCCCGTTGCACATAACAGCTCAAACTTCGGTAATTTCTTAGTTGGAGCTGCGGCATCATCAAATGGAATTCCTCTACCTGTGGTTTTAGGAGGTGGTCATGCGAATAGTATGAACCTATTTAATAAGGCATCTGGTAAGAACTTCAATGGCTATCCCCCTCAATGGGATTCCCAGGACGATCAGAGGTCAATAACCCTAGGTTTCTTTTATTTGAAGTATCATTCTTATCACTACAAATAATACAGACCATGAGGCTGTTACCTTTATTTGCCCTACTTGTTTTTTCTTGCACACAAGAAACGAGCCAATCGGAATGGGAGAAGCTAAAGCGGCTGTCTAATGAGGCTTCCAAAAGGGATTTTGACTTGTTTGAAGGGACGGAAATTCTTTTTCGAGGCTACGGGAGGAGCGATACATATATCGTTATCGTAAGAATCCTTGAACAGCGATCCAACCAGATTGTAGTAAAAGTTCGTGCCGAAACGATGGAGGTATCGAGTATTGATGGTCTCAGTGAGTCAAGAAATGAATATCCTCAATCCAGGATAGGTCAACTGGTCGTAGAGTTTTTGTCGCTGGAGGTTAGCTATCTCAAAGTGTTAAATGGCAACATTGAACTCGGTATTGGACAAGACTACCGACCGAAAATTGTCTACAGGCAGGATTGTACAGGGCTTCCAGAGCAAGAGACGGAACTTATGGATTGTTGGTTTGTCGATAGCAAGGTATATAAGCAGCCAGGAAATTGACCCTGAACTATCACGGAAGTTACTTCCGCGTTTCAACCGACAAGAAATTGACCCAATGAAAAACAACTAAAGCTGCCGACGTGCCTTGGTACCTCGACCCTGACCCCAACCAGCGCAAAACAACTAAAAGAAATGGAAGAAAAACGTAATAGACAAAATACAACCAACATGAACAGGATACTCAAGTACCACCTCCTGTGCGCGATTGTGGCCTTTGCAGGTTTCACGGCAGTGGCACAGGACACCTCCAGTGAACTCTTGGGGCACTGGCCCCTCAACCAGACCCTGATAGATGTCAGTGGCAATGGGCTCAATGGCACCGCCGATGGGCCTGTCGTATACGAAGATGACTGGCAAGGTCGTTCGAATGGCGCTGCCCGCTTCAATGGAAGCAACACCAGTGTCGCCCTACCTTATAGTGATCTGTCTAACCTGGGAGAGGACTTTTCTATCTCCGCCTGGATCAAAGTGGCCTCCTTTCCTACCACCTCTTCTTCCTTTTTCTTCTCGACGATGGATGCCGTGGAGGGCGTTCGAACGTTTGGAGCCGGTTTTGGGATCAATACGACCAGCAACAACGGGCGCAACGCGCGCAGCCTCGTACTGTTCTTGGGCACTAGCAGATGGGAATGGGACGTCTGGACGAGTGAGGCCTCCTCTATTCAAGAAAATACCTGGCACCACGTGACCGTGACGGTGCAGGGGACTTCCTCCAATAGCACCAATGTACAGTTCTACATCGATGGGCAAGTGCAACCCGGTTTGCACTGGACCGGTAACCCGGAGAGATCTACCAATTGGGGAACAAACCTGCAGAGTCATCGTATTGGTACGTCCTACACTGCAACTAGCCCAGGCTATCTTTTTTGGTATTATGACGGCAGCGTAGCCGACTTACGGGTATATAGCCGTGTGCTAACTTCTGCTGATGTAGCCGCGGTCCAAGCTGGATCGCCCAGCACAGGAGGAGGTGGCAGTAATGACCTGTGGACGAAGAACGACAACGGCAGTATTTACTTCCTCGACAACGTGGGCATCGGAACCGGGACCCCGGCCTATAAGCTCACCGTCGACGGGGAAGTCAGAGCTAAAGAGGTGAAGATCGTTGTGGATGTCGACGCTGTGCCTGACTACGTTTTTGACCCTCAGTATAATTTACGCAGCCTGGAAGAAGTGGAGGCCTATATTCGCCAAGAGAGCCACTTGCCCAACATACCCAGTGCGGCAGAGGTAGCGGCGAGCGGACTGGACCTGGGTGCCATGAACTTGAAGCTACTGGAGAAAGTGGAGGAACTGACACTTTACATTTTGGAGCATCAGCAACAGATTCAGTCGCAGGAAACGGAGATAGCGGATTTGTTGAGACGACTGGAGCTGAAGCCTTCCTTGGATCAATAAGCTTCTTTCATGCGATGATCGGATCAAAACACAAGACAAGTATGATAGGATTAAAACAAGCAATACTCACCCTGATGATATGGGGGATAACAACATCCGCTCTAAGTCAGATACCGACCAATTCCCTCGTTGCGTACTATCCATTCGACGGAGATGCCAACGAAGTGGTTGGGGTTAGCCAATCAGGAACTTTGCAGGGGCCCATTGCAACCACTGATCGATGGGGTCGAGCCGGCAGAGCACTAAGGTTTGATGGGATCAATGACTATGTGGTTTTGCCCAATTCGGTGTTGAAGCCTTCTTACAGTGAGTTGTCGATCTTTTGCTGGGTCAAGAAAGACGATGCAGATAATCGCGACAACACTTGGGTCTTGAGCGCCAATAAGCAAGGCTCCGATGATATCCGGATGATCGTGGATGATCGACTGGTAGTAGCTTTGGATGATGGACAGCAACCCATCCCTGAAGTGGCTTGGAATCCTCACAACTTCCAAGACAATACCTGGAACTTGATTGGTTTTGTCTACGACAATGACGGTCTGCGGATCTATGCGAATGGCAATCTGGTAGCGACTGACCCCGATACCTATGTGCCTTATGAGCCGTTGAACTTTTTCATCGGTCGCAGGAGTATTTTTGGACAACTTTGGTTCAAAGGGGCGATCGACGACCTTTACATCTACAGTCGCGCTGTATCTGAATCAGAAATAGATGATATCCGGTCGGCTGGTCTACCAACGGGGGGAGTGAACCCCACCGAAACGACTTGGCTAGCGAATGCCACTGGGGATATCTACTTTCCAAAGAATGTGGGTATTGGCACCAGCGATCCTGCGTACAAATTGGCGGTGGACGGGCTGATTGGTTGCGAGGAGTTCAGGATTGTCACCGACGTCAGTGCCGTGCCCGACTACGTCTTCGGAGATGCTTACCAACTGTCGACGTTGCAGGAGGTGAAGGCTTACATCGAAAAGGAACATCACCTCCCGAACGTGCCTTCAGCGGAAGAAGTAGCGAGAGACGGATTACCATTGGCAGCGATGAACCTGAAACTGCTGGAGAAAATCGAAGAGCTTACCCTCTATTTGATCCAACAAGACAAAGTCCTGAAGGAGCACCAGGCAATCATCGACGCATTGAATCAGGAACTTGATCAGCTGTAAGACAATATCCTTGACCACATATTTACTGCGACTTCCAGCCACTTTGATCGCAGAGTCTCCCCTGCCAAAACCCAGCGTAGGTGCGCCTATACTTCAAGATCCTCGTATCCTAGTCGAAAAGGGACGCCATTTTGGTCACTATGATAGTTTCCAGTTAGTGGATTGCGTTATGTAGCATCGAGCCAAATTTTAAGCGTGAACGCCTAGTTGCCTATTGGCAAGTCATTTGATGTTGCATCCCATTTCACTATACTTGCGGAAGATTTTGGCCGGCGTCTAATGAGTGCTAAGAAAGAAGATAAGTTACTTGCGATTGTCAACACCGTTCTAGAAAATAGAGGGAAGCATAGGCGCGGTTCCATTGAGGCCGAGGATACACTTCGGGAGACGATCGGTTTCGACTCCCTGGATCTGGCAGAGCTTACTGTAAGGATAGAAGCTGAATTTGACGTAGATATCTTCGAAGAGGGCGTCGTCACCACGATAAGTGAGATTCTTGAAAAAATCGACGAATAACGGCGCTCTATTTTATCGAGACACCAGTGTCGCGAAAGAGGTCACTTGGGGGCAACTCCTCCTGGACTTAGCCCAGATGGACACGTTTACTCCTTATTGTAAAACGGACGATTACTACCAAATCTTCTTGCAGTTGATATTCTCCATGCTGACCTCCCGGGAGATTACGTTGCTGGATGCAGATTTTTCCGACGAGGAGGTAGTCAAATTGCTGGGACATAACGAACTGGCAACTTATGAATTACCAACGGGTTCGAATTGTCCCGATATTCCAAAAACGCCGACATCGCTCATCGAAAAACTCCAAAATACGGGGCAAGATTGGAGTCTGTCATTGTATACCTCGGGGACCACGGGACTACCAAAGCGAGTCAAGCATGGACTTACATCGATCACTAGACAAGTGAAGTATCACGACGATACCGCACCCAGGAAGTGGGGTTTTGCGTACAATCCGACCCATATGGCGGGACTGCAGGTATTTTATCAAGCGCTACTCAATGGAGATACGATGATTCGACTGTTTGGCTTTCCCCCGGAGACGATTCGGGAGGAGATGCTGTCTCAGCAGGTAACACACATCTCCGCTACGCCCACCTTTTATCGACTCCATTTCAACGGGGAGGTGATTTTTGAATCTGTTCGACGCGCAACTTCCGGCGGGGAGAAGATGGATGTCCAACTCTCTGAACGTCTACAAACGCTGTTTCCAAAAGCGACGGTCATCAATGTATATGCCTCCACGGAGGCGGGTGCGCTCTTTGCCGCAACCGGAGACATCTTCTCCATTCGAGAGGAAGTACGTCCATATGTAAAGGTGCAGAAGGATGAGCTGTTGATACACCATAGCCTACTCGGTGAGATGGAAATCGATACTCATGAGTGGTACGCTTCTGGGGACGTCGTCGAGGTGATCAACGTTGATCCACTGACTTTCCGATTTGTCTCTAGGCAGAGTGATATCATCAATATTGGAGGATACAACGTGGTCCCTCTGGAAGTGGAGGAATGCTTGAAAAAATTGACGGGGGTAGTAGACGCGAGCGTTTACGCCAAGTCCAATTCCGTACTTGGAAATATACTTTGTGCGGAGGTAGTGACGCGAGATGCCTCCCTCACTGAGGCGGACCTTCGAAAGGGCTTGATGAGTTCTTTGCAAGAGTTTAAGATACCTAGGCTCATCAAATTTGTGGAGAAAATTGGCATGACCAGGACGGGAAAAGTAAAGCGGAGTCAATGAACATCCTAGTGACAGGTGTATCCAAAGGCCTTGGCCTTACTGTTGCCAAGACGTTGATCGATAAAGGCTGTGTGGTTTACGGCATTAGCCGATCCCAAACACCCGAACTTGAATCCCTCCTCGCGAGTGCAGGGGGTCAATTGCACTGGTTGCCGTTCGATTTGCAAGAATTGACTGATTTGAGAAATCGGGTCTTTAGGGAATGGATTGGTAAATCGACCGTTGTGCATGGTTTGGTCAACAATGCCGCGTTGGCCTATGATGACATCGTGACCAATCTGCAGCTACCGCCACTGGAAGCGATGTACAAGGTGAATGTGTTTGCGCCGATGATGCTCACAAAGTTGGCCATCCGGCAGATGCTGCTACATCAAGTAGCAGGCAGTATTGTACATGTTTCGTCCATAAGTGTGCACACTGGCTACAAAGGCTTGTCCATGTACGCATCGACCAAGGGGGCTTTGGAAGCTTTTTCAAAGAATACGGCCCGAGAGTGGGGTGAAAAGGGCATTCGATCGAATGCCATTGTTGCAGGTTTCATGGAAACGGAGATGAGTGCTGGCTTATCTGAGGAGCAAAGAAATCGGATTTATCAACGGACTTCCTTGAAGAAGGCTGTGAGCGTGGAATCTGTCGCAGATACCATTTACTATCTATTGTCGGAGGCCTCTTCATCGATTACAGGTCAGCGCATACACGTGGACAATGGCACTATCTGAATTGACCGGACCAGCTATCAAAGCAGAACTGACCAAGTACCTAAAGGCCCAAGGGGCGAAAGATATCCTTGTCCACTCGGATGTGCTATTTGGTTATAAGATCCCTTTTGAAAGCAAGGACCAGTTTCTCCGCACCCACTGGCAGATGCTTAGCGAGACCTGTGAGGACTTGCGGCTGATCTTTCCAGCATTCAACTACGATTTTTGCCAGGGGCGTCCTTTTGATGCGCCCAATGATCCTAGCCAGGTTGGCACACTTTCGGAGTTTGCCAGAACCAAGGCCTCCTGGAGGACACCCGTGCCCGTCTTTTCTTTTGCAGGATTCGGAGCTACGCCTCAAGTACCAACAACAGGTACGATTGACCCTTTTGATGAAAACTCGCTGTTCGGTCGCCTGCATAAGGACAGGGGGCTCCTGATGCACTATGGATCAGGTCTGCACACCACCACACTCATTCACTACGTGGAGCGAATCTCCGGGCAACTCATCTACCGCTATGACAAGGACTTCCATGGCGAGGTAAAACAGGGGGGCACGAGTACCCATGTACACCTGAAGTACCATGTACGACCACTCGGTCAGCCATTAAAGTATGATTGGGCAAGGTTGCAAGACGACTTACAGCAGCAAGGTATTTTGCGACGATTCCACGAAAAGAGGACAAATATTCTGGTGGCAGAAATCCATTCGCTCGTGGAATATTGGCTTAGAAAGCTTAGGAAGGATCCCTTTTACCTGCTAGAAACAGAGACTAGACACTGGGTAGAGGCAAAGTACCATGAGTTGAGAAGACCTTTTCAGATACAAGATTTTGAATAACATGAAAAAGGAAATTGAAGATTATTTTGATCGACTTTGGCCCATCACAAGGAGTCTGACAGGTGATGGAGTTAGGGACTCTCTGAAGATTTTGTCCGAGATCCTAGACCTAGAAGTCACCGAAGTGCCCTCAGGTACCCCGTGTTTTGATTGGCATGTACCTGCAGAATGGAATATCCGAGAGGCTTGGATCAAGAACGACAGAGGAGAGAAGGTGGTTGATTTTGCAGTAAACAATCTGCATATTCTGGGCTACTCGGAGCCTTTTCAGGGCAAGATGGGTTTCGAGGAGCTGAAGAGTCACCTTTATACACTACCCGATCACCCTACTTGGATTCCCTATTTGACTTCCTATTACAAGAGAAGATGGGGTTTTTGTTTGAGCCATGAGGCCTTGGAGCGTTTGGACAAAGAGGCCACTTATGAGGTGTACATCGATTCCGACCTGGACGACGCTGGCACCATGACGGTAGGAGAAGCTGTGATACAGGGCCAATCCAAGGAGGAGATACTTTTCTCTACCTACATCTGCCATCCGTCCCTCGCCAACAATGAACTCTCAGGGCCACTTGTTTCCAGCTTCATCTATCAGCAACTAAAGGACCGCAAGGATCTAAAGTACACCTACCGATTTTTGTTTATTCCAGAGACGATAGGCAGTATATACAGCCTGTCTGTAAAGGGTGAGCATTGGAAAGAGCTTCTCAAGGCAGGCTTCGTGATAACGACCATTGGTGACCCGGGCCTTTTCTCCTACAAAAAAAGCCGCCGAGGCAACACACTTCCCGACCGGGCGGCATTGCTAGTGCTGGATCAAATGGAAGCGGAGTACAACGTGGAAGATTTCTTCCCGTCGGGTAGTGACGAAAGGCAATATTGTTCACCGGGCTTCAATCTACCGGTGGGTTCGCTCATGCGGACGCGATATGGAAAATACCCGGAGTACCACACTTCAGCAGACAACAAAGACTTCATTTCTTTTGAGGCGATGGAGGAATCCGTCTGGAAATACCTGGAGGTCATTGAGGTGATTGAAAGGAATGATCACTATATCAATACCATGCCGTATTGTGAGCCGCAGTTGGGTAAGCGCGGTCTGTATCCTACACTGGGCTCTCAAAAGGGACATTCGGACTTTGTGCGCAATATGATGTGGATGTTGAACTTGGCTGATGGAGAGCATGATTTAATAGATATTGCTAGAAGGAGTGGCATTAAGGTTGAAGAGTTTTACCCTGTGCTGGATGAGTTGATAAAAAACGGTATCTTGAAACGATCTCAAGCCTAACTAGACACCTGTCTCCTGCTGCAAATGTGCCTTTTTTGCAAGTCACAGATCTCTTCTAACATGCGCAGCCAATTACTGGACCGAGTTCTAGACCCGCCATACCGTGTTCAGAACGATTCCCCTAACAATCTCCGTTCCACCGACTGACGGCTATGTGGCATGCTTCCGGTCACATCGTAGTGGTACTTGTACCAGAGGAAAAGAAGCCCTCCCAAGATGAGAGCGAATATTCCAACCAAAGTGCTTCATACCATTTGCACTGATATGGACGGCCATATCGTTCCTTTATCCTCTCCTGACTTTCTTGATCCTTCCAATGCACATGACCACTTGTGCTCAAATCTCTTGGTAAAACATTTGGCTTACCTTATGTCTTGCCGGAAGCACCAATAGACAGTCTTCGCATGCTCAATTGGTTTTGTCATAAGACGGAGAGCAATATCCATTACTGATTTGGATCGGGGGAGGAGCACGGTCAAATGTCGATCGCGATATGGAGATCCATCTTGCATGGAAGTTGGCTCTGGAAGGTAATGCAGTTTCTATTGTCGGGCATCTAGTGATTCCGGCTAGAGTGATCCGAACCTGTCCCCGGGGGGCACGTATCTCGCGTACATCCAGAATGTGGCGGTAGCAACTCACTTGACTAGCCGATCCTGCGGATGCCTACGGCTATGATCGCGAAACTATTGATTAGTCAGTACTAATCGGGAGCGCATTTGCTTTGTTGACTGCGCGGAATGGTTCTTAGCTGAGAGGAGTGGGCTTAAGCACAGAAATCTGTAAGAGAGTATTGAACGATGTTTCCACCATTTTCGTATAGCTCTTTCATCTGTTGTGAGTGCTTGAAACTATCCTTCTTCTCGCCTTGAGTAAAACTTCGTGCTCCCATCCTCCGGGTGGAGGGGGAGCAGAAGTAAATAGTATGAAGAAGAATTTTACTGTTGATTATTTGCTATTCGGTGCCTCCCAAGGTCACGGGAATACCCGAACAGTATCTTTGTGAGTACGTCGATGCGGCTGTGCTCCCTAACTCCTTAGCCCTCGCAAAATCCCTGCAAGCTTCATCGACGCGACGTAGGGACCCCTCGGCAATTCCGCGGTTGAGATAGGCGGATTTGTTGTCAGGATCTTTCTCGATCAGCTGGTCGAAGACACCGATCGCTTTATCAAATGATTTCTGTTTGATGTGATTGACCCCCATGTGCGACAAGGCGTTGACTTCGTCGATCTTCATGTAGGAATCACTGTTTCTCTCAATAGCGAGCTGGTAATGGCTCGTCGATTGCTCCAGATCGCCAAGCTTTTGATAGATGGAGCCCAGGTAGTAATAGTAATTGGCCTGTTTTGGATCCATTTCCACGGCCTTGGAGAAGTCCTTCCTGGCCGTCTCGAAGTCCTCTGATCGGTAGTAGGCAAGCCCTCTCGCGTAGTAATAATCAGGATTGATCCGATTGAAGGCGATGGCACTATTGATCAGCGCAATGGCTTGCTTATAATTCTGAAGCTGTAACTGCTCCGAACCTCTTTGGTAATACTCTATGGCTTTATTTTGATCCAATACTTGCTCTTGTGCAAACGCAAAAAATGTCAGCATGGAAAGCATCGCAGCTAAAGGAAAACTCATGTTCTTTTTAGTGTTTTGATTTGGCGGTCACGATGCGATATTGGCGAGGAATAAGACCCCGTAAAAATCACTAGGAATGAAATGGTAAAATGAGGGTGTGAATGTGAGTTTGTGACCCGAGATCAGCCCGACGCTGGACGAACCATGACCACTTCTTCTCGATCGACAATCACCTCACCCGCTGCAGCGCCTTTGCGTTTGCGCACGTACTTCCGAGGGGTGACAATCACTGGGCACAGTGAGTCTGACTTTCTTTTGGAATAGTAAGCGGCCAGTTCGGCGGCTTTTTCAATGACGAGATCGGGGATATTGGATTTGCCGGGCTTTCGGATCACAACATGGGAGCCAGGCACATCACGTGCATGGAGCCAGAGGTCGTCCTTCTTGGCATGACGTAGTGTGAGCTCATCATTGGCTTTGGCGTTTTTACCGATCAGCACCTGATAGCCCTGGATGATTCGCTCTTTGTAGGGAAGATTGGCTTCATCTTCCTGGCCTGATTTTTTCTCAACGTGATGACGTTTTTGGAAGCTCCGGAGCGCTTTGAAATCGTCGATGTCTCGGAGTTCTGCCTGTATGGCTTCTATCGATGCCATCTGCTCAAGCTTCAGATCGATGTTTTCCTGCAGCTTTTGCAACTGAATCTTTTGGTTCTTGGCTTTGCGGTAGAGATTTTCGGCATGCTTTTGCGGCGTCACTCCCTGCCTGATCTTGATCTTGATCGGCTTGTCGCTGTAGAAGTCGTGGAGTTCCGTCTCGCCACCGTTGGGAGGTAGCTGATGCAGATTGGCCATGATGATATTGGCCACTTCCTCATAGCTTCTTTTGGTGCGAAGGGACTGAAGTTCACGCTCATTGCGCTCGATGTAGTGCTGGGCGCGCTGTTGCTGTTTTTCTAGTTCCTTATCAATGCTCTCCTTTTCCGATTGGAACAGATAGCCCTGCATAAAAGCGCGGAAGAGAAGATTACAAGCTTCAAGTGGGTCTTTCGTCTCTGCAATGGTATGATCTACCGGCAATAGGCTCACCCCTGGTGCACGAGAGGGCTTCTGGTAGATATAAAATTGGTCTGCGGCCATCAGTCGATCGGCCAGGGCCTTTACTTCATGATCTGTCCTGTCCTCGTCGAGGTATTGTTTACTGATCACCTGCCGGAGAATGGTGTAGCCTTGCGCATCAGTTGCGTCCAGTTTGACTGTTCTCGCCAGCGTCTGGGGCGTAACTTGTAAATCAGTGGCGAGCTTGTTGCGAAACAAATCCACGGTATCCGTTACAGCACGGTGGATGATGTTGCTGCGTCGACCGTGCAGTTTGAAAATCAGCTGATCTCCGCCTTCCAATTCAAGATAGAAACTGCGGTCGAAAGGTACTTGGACGACGCGATCAATGACTCGGTCCAATAATGAGGGATAGAGATCCACGCTGTTTTTCTTAGCGCGCTGGAAGTCCTCAGAAAATGTGATCAGGTTGGTATTGGGGTCCAGGTTGGCCCGCAGGTACAGTTGCTTTTGATCTTGAAAAAATCCAATGACCAGTTCGTTTTTGTTCTGGCTAAAGCACTCTCCGATCTTCCATCCGCTCAGTCGTTCGTTCAGCGCGAGAGAGAGCTTTCGGATAAAGAAGAAGTTATGTAGCACGGCCTAAAGATGAACTTTTAGGCCATCATACGCAAGCGCCATTCCTTCGGGAAGCTCTGCAGACACTTCTGCGTGCAATCCCAGCTTATGACTGATGTGGGTAAAATAGGTTTGCTCTGCTCCGATGCGCCTCGCCATACCTACTGCCTCGTCCAGCGTAAAATGGCTAATGTGCTCGGTCTTCTGCAAAGCGTTGAGCACCAATACTTTGGTTCCCTTGATCTTTTCTATCTCTCGATCGGAAATGAAATTGGCGTCGGTAATGTAGGTGAAGTCATCAATGCGGAAACCCAAGACGGGGAGTTTGTGATGAAGCACTTCGACTGGCAATACTTCTATGCCTTCTACGATGAAAGGGGCATTGTCGATTTCCTTTGTTTCAATCATCGGCACGCCCGGATACTTGACTTCGGCAAACGCATAGGCGAATTCCGTCTTAATCTGCTCGATCACCTTGCGACGTCCGTAAATAGGCATGTCTTTGCGCTGCGAGAAGTTGAAGCTGCGCACATCGTCGAGGCCAGCGGTGTGATCCTTGTGCTCGTGCGTGTAGAGGATGGCGTCCAATTTGCGAATGCGCTCACGAAGCATTTGCTGACGGAAATCTGGCCCAGTGTCGACCACGAGGCTCTTGTCTCCAATTTGAAAATGTACTGAGCTGCGCAGGCGCTTATCGCGAAAGTCTACCGAGCGGCATACTTCGCACTCACAAGTGATAACAGGGACTCCCTGTGACGTTCCGGTTCCAAGAAAAGTGACTGTCAAGATTGCAGGCTTTCCTTAGTAATCTCTGTGTAAAGCTTTTTGTTTTTGTCGCTGAGACGGCTAGTATCCAGCTCGATGGTTCTAAGGATTTCCACGAGGCTATTCACTTTACCTTCCAGTGAAAAGTACTTGTTGACCACCGCTACTTTTGTGTCCTTGAGTATGCAGTAGCCAGACTGGAAGCGGCCTTTTTCATACCTCAAGATGTAATCAGTTTCAGAAAAGAGGTCTTCGAGCTTGTGCAGGAAGTGATTGGTGAAGCGTATCTCCATCCACTTTAGTTTTCAATGTAGGACTTCACCTTTTCGACCATGAAGTCGTAGTTGAGCGGCTTGGGCAAGTAGTCGTCGATACCTGCTGCTTGAAAGTCCTCCATGGAATAGTTCTTGGCATTGCCGGTGATGGCAATGATGGGAATGTCTTGATTTCCGCCGGGATTATTGCCTCGGATCTCGCGAGCGCAAGTCATACCATCCATCACGGGCATATGTATATCGAGGAGTACAAGGTCGTATTTTTCTTTGTTCAGCTCATCAATTACCTGGGCCCCGTTTTTGACAGAGGTGATGTCATATTGCTGTATGGTTAGGATCCTACGGGTAAGGTTTTGTATGACCGAACTGTCTTCGGCGATGAGAATCTTTTTAGCCATATACGACGCAATCAGTTGTTGAAAAGGTTATGATAGCTCTCCTGGAATTCAATGAACGTCTTGT
>JBCCXG010000096.1:0-12797 GCA_039191945.1 Bacteroidota bacterium | reverse complement strand
TTCAAGGTGCCGCTGTTTGCGTGGTCGATCTTCGTCACCGCCTGGCTGATCCTGCTCGCATTGCCTGTGCTGGCAGGTGCGGAAGAAGTCGATTTTCATGACGCCCTTTTTTGTGTGTATTTCTGCTTTTTTCATAATGATTGGATGAATGTTTATAAGTTGAACCAGTAGGTCAGTTTGGCAATAAGCGCTCTATTGACAGGAGCGAGTCCCATATCCCCAAATCCTGCCGTATTGTAGTTGTCTGTGTAGACAATGAAAAGATCAGAGACCGGCGCAAACCGATATTGGAATCGGGCATTGACGTTGACATTGTTGGACTGACTGTTGTACTGAATGAAGTTGGTGAGGAAGATCTTTTTGGTGAATGTAACATCAAATCGTGGTCCCACAAGGAACAGGTTGGCATCCTCAAAGGGTGCGGGTACCTGTATGCGATTGTAGCCCATATTCATCGAGAGAGATACATAGGGCTGGAACCGATAGTTGAGTTGTCCGGTGATACCGTACAGTTGGCCATTGAAGAACTCACCCAACGTCCCTTCGAATTCATACGAAAACAATTTGCGCCCATCTGATTGGAAACTGAAAATAAATGCGTCGTAGGTGAAGCTTTGACCCGCCGGTATTTCCCTGCCCCCACTATTGGTGGGGTCGAAAGAATCGAAGAGATACGTGAAGTTTCGCTCGAGGGAGGCCGTAAAGCTAGCGGTATTCAAAAGTTCACCTTCATACCTCAAGGCCCAAAGTCGGTCGGTGTTTCGTTCTTTGTCCCAGAAGTACTCTGTCTCTGCCCGGATCCAATGTTGCGTGAACCGGCCGGAGTTGGGGAGGAACGTGTATCCCAAACCCGGATTGATTCGGAAAAAGCCCTTCCTGGGCACAAAGCCTACCTCGGCTTCGTAGTTGTCCCCTACGTAGACGTGGGCCCACTCGAAGTTCCAGGTGCGAGACTGATAGCTGAGCCATCCTGTCTGTGTGAAGGCATCATTGTTGGGTTGATCACTGTCGAAACTATGATGATAGAAGACCCTTCCGTTCCACTTCCCGTCGCCGGAGCGGATGTTGTAATCGACGCCAAGGACTCGGTTGTATGCGTTGGCAGTGTCTAACTCGTTGTTCTGACCGAGGCTCTGTTTATTGACAAATATGGCGCCAATCGTACTGCGAGCAAACACTTTGTGTTGTATCACGCCCACAGTGTAGTTCAGGGACGGCAGACCAATGTCATCCACCTTGGCCGTTTGCATGTTGAGCAAGCCGATGCGGGTATTCTTGTCCAGCTTGCCACTTAGTCGTGCGCCATAATGAATCCGATTTTGAATGTTGACATTTGTCGTTGTATCCAGCGCAATACCTATGCGTCGAGAGAAAAAGGGCCTCGCGAGAAATGGGTGGCCGACATCTTGAAATAGATCGGCGTTCTCGAGGAAGAATTGCCTCCTTTCCGGGAAAAATAACTCAAATCGGGACAGATTAGTCACTTGCACATCCGCATCTACTTGTGAGAAGTCCGGGTTAAAGGTGAGATCCAGATTCAAACCTGGTCCCAAAGCCACCTTCGCATCTCCGCCGACTTCGAAGCCGCCGTTCGGTGAGGTGTCTTCTGCTTCAAAATCCTGATCTCCACGCCCTGCGATATACGGAATCAATGAAATATTAGAACCAGGGTTTCCAAGCGGTTCATCCCAAACAAGCTCCTTCATAAAGGCGAGGGAGATCAGGATGAAATTGCGAGGAATGGGTGTCCACGTGGATCGCTCGCCGGGGTCAGAATTGATACGGTAGAAGTTGACGTTCCACTTCCTAGCACCTTCCTTGAATCGCAACGTTTTGAAGGGAATGGCGGCCTCTGCCACCCAATACCCGTCGTACCGCTTTGCCTCAGCATACCACTTATTGTCCCAGGACAGTGACAAATCCTCACCACGCTGGCCACCATTGGCGATCAAACCTTCTCGTTGCACGCCGTAGGGGTTGATACCAAACTGGAAGGCATTGGTATTGTCCTGGAAGGGGTCGATCACCAATGTGACGCCATCGAGTGCACCTCCGCGATAGTCTCTGCGGAGTGAGTTCACAACGTATTCCCGGTCTGGTTTGCTGTTATATAACTTCGCCGAGAAGTAGAGAAACTGGTCATCGTAGGTCATTCGAACCTCCGTCTGATTCTCCGCCAACGAAGAATCATAGGGAAAGTACTGTTGGAAGTTGGAAGCGACCTGTGCATCGGCCCAACCTTCATCATCTAGTATGCCGTCTATGATGATCTTTGCCTTCGATTTACGAATGTGGTATTGGTCTTCAGCCTTCTGACCCCACGCAAAAAAACAACTAAGTAATAATCCCCCTAGGACACAGTATTTCACGCCGCGAATTTAACACTATTCCACTCGGGAATCTGCAACTGATGATCGCTGGTATTTGGCGTGGATGGTTGGTCAGATGCTGAGGGTCAATTACAGTACCGTTGCATCGAAGCTACTGTTGAGCACTTCACCGTCCCGCTTCATCTGTATCCATATGCGATACTCGCCGGCTTGTGGAAACGCATAAGGGAAAGTGACGGTGGAGCCGTGCTCTTCATGCAGTCCTAAGCCGGTGTGCTCCATCCCGGCAGTCAGCAGCACATTGCGATCATCTTCAGAAAGCTCCGCGATGTAATCTACAACCTGATCTACACTATCGTAAAATGTGGTCATCTCCGGGATTGTGGGCCTTGGTGTGTCTTCATCGATCCTCGTTTCAATGATCTCCTGGGAAGCCATCGAGTAGTTCCCCACAGGATGCAAATGGACATATACTCCTCCTTCTTTGCGAAAGACAACCGCATGCCCCATCATGCCCATATAGGGTTGTAGCTCAGCGGGCGACCCATCGGGAGCATTGATGGCAAAAGTCAAAGGGTATACTTTGCCAACCTGGAACGATTGATTGGGTTGGTATTCGAAGACGGCGGTGCTTCCATCGAGCAGTGGCGTCTCGATGCCGGGCTTACCGCATATCAGGATATCGCCAGGAAGTTGTGATTGCCGCTCCTCATTTGCAGCGGTGGAGAAAATGAAGGTGTCGTCCGGATCTGCAAGCACATCGCTTGCTATCATCGGGGTTGGCATAGCAGGGATGTCTAGCGTATCGGCTATGGTTTCGGTAAAGCCATTGAGGCGGACAATGTCACCAAAAACATAATAGCGGCCTTCTGGTACTTCTGGCAGGGAGACTTCAAACGTCAAGGGATCCACTCTCCGTGGATGTAGGTGTGCAAATACGTCCAGAGCGCCTTCCCGAATCATAAACATATGCATCAACTTACCGTGATCGGGGATCATGTACTCCATAGGAAGTCGATTAGATGCAAGGCTGTTGGAGTCAACCTGAAAGGTCATGACTCGTTGTCCATTGACAAAATCTACAGTCGAGATTGCCTGCGGAGGCTTATACATGTAGCGTTGATAATCCCCCGCCTCTGCATCCCACCAAGTCTTACCACCGTAAAGGACAAGCCCAAGAATCACAGCTGCAGCCACTGCCCCTCTAAACCGCCTTCCTTTCAGGTTTGAGTGTTTTTCACCGGGTGCTATCAGACTATCGCTCGTGGCAGCACTAATGATGGTCACCATCAAAATCACCAGCAACAGGCCGAGCCCTGCCAGTAGATAGCCAAGGCCGGGCTCCATTTCGTTTTGCGCAGTTGCCGTCGCCATGATGGGCACGACGCATTTCCCTTCGCCGTTTGCTCCTTGCACCTCGACCTCGATACTCGCGGTACCGCTACTCATGAACCACACAATCCCTTCATATTGGCCCGGTTGCCCCTCCACAGGAAACATGGGATCGGACTTTGGTGATCCCTCGTCACCAACGCCCCAGTAAATGGGCTTGGCGCTGATAGCTTCGACACTGGGCGATAGGGTGTAAATAGATACCTCGGCCACGCCCGGAATCACGTCAGGTGGAGTGACACTGACCAGCAGATCGTACGAACCGGCCTTTCCTTCAAAAACGACACCTGGGCTGCCCACATGCGCCAAAGTTAGAGAGACAGGTAGCGCAACTATGGTGAACGCAATACATAGCGCCTTTTTCAACATATTTTTAAAAATATTAGTAGTCTTTGGTTGAGTTTAGCAAAGGGTTACCTCCGGACTTGAGACATCCACCGGCCCCAGGATAATCCGAGCCTCGATGACAGTGTAGCAATCACCAATGCAATGGCAAGTCCTTTGACCAATGTCCAACCACTATGACTATGCCACGGTCCAAAAGCATAGCGATACTCCCAGTCTGGGCTGCTTCCATAGTACCAGGATTCCGTGCCAAAGAACCAATTGCGGGCGCCTGTGCTCATCATGAAGTCGCCAAAGGGCCATTGGACAGCTACGAGCGAAAGTATGAATGTGGCTCCCAATAAAGAGGCCAATACCCAGGAGTTTTTCTTCTCATGGCGCTGCAGAACGATATCGATCAAAACAGCCGGAACAATCAACAAAATCGGAAACTCAAAAGCTTGATAGTGGGTGATATGATTGCGGATAGGACCCAAAAGGGGCTCGGCCGGAAACAGTGGCAGTATCCAAACCAATGCCGCTACAATAAACGTGTAAACGGCGGCAGTGGCTGTTGCTGCCCATCTAAGTTTAGAGGCTTTCGCTACCGCTACCATGATGACAGGAAAGACCAGGCCCGACACCTGATAGAAGATCGAATGGTGCATGTCGTGCCGGCTGAGGTACTCAGAAGAGATGGTGAATATGCTAGTCACTAGCAAGCCAGATGCGGCAATAAATAGCCAATTGTAGATGGGCCGTTTACCCTCTGCGGGTGCATTGTTTTGCTGGGACAAGGTACTCACGAGCGCACCAAACTGTATCATCATGATGCCCAGTGCGAGGACGGTATGAGGAGGCGACAGGATTTTCACATCCAAGCCATACGTGTTGTGCCACCAATCATCGAACGGTGCCGAGGTCAACATGGCGATGGCACCCCAAATACAGAACAAAGCACCTAGTGAACCATGAAATACCCCCCAAAATTTAACAGTCTCGGCACGCTCCTTTTTGGTGCCTGCGATCGTGACTTTTAATACCTTAAATCCAGAGAACAAGCCGGCAACAACTGCTCCCAGATAAATAGAGAGGTGAGGAGGGGAGAGGAGCCCATCTCGACCAATGCTCTTGTGCCAGGAAATATCCCAAATCACCCCTACTACCACACAAAGTGATGCAAAGACGCTGGCGTACACGTAAGTGGGAATGCGGCCGGAGATTTGGTCCTCGGAGTCGATAGAGGGGAGCGCGATGCTGCTCCCACGAGCTCTTTTCTCTAGTGTAACAGTTGATGCCATGGAATAAATATACTTCCTACCAAGGATTGTAACGAAGGGATCATGCCAATTCGTAGGATCGTTTGGTTCTTATGTAAGAATTGATCCCTGAGTCGAAGCGCAGGTCCTGAAGTCTTCATAATATGGTAACGCGTTAGCTCCTATCTTCGCGGCCAATGCGCATCGCCTCCCATCTTCCTTTCGACCCTGCCAGATGGCCCTTCTTCTACGGATGGGTAATCATGATCTGCGGTCCTCTCGGTATGCTCATGAGTATTCCGGGCCAGACCATGGGCGTCTCGGTCTTCACAGATCCCCTCATCGAAGTCCTCCAACTCACGCGGGATCAGTTGAGCCTGGCTTACATGATAGGGACCATTGGTAGTTCTTTTCTGCTGCCTTGGTCTGGTAAGAAGTACGATGAGTTGGGAGCACGGGTATTGGCTATCCTTTCGAGCTTTGGTTTGGGTGTAGTGCTGCTGTACTTGAGTACACTTCCGGCGATTCTTCGATACTTCGGATTGGGCTCCAATGCCTTGATCGTGATGCTCTTTATCACTTTCGGTTTTCTCTTTTTGCGGTTCTTTGGGCAGGGTGTACTGACGATGACGTCGCGCAATATGATGATGGAGTGGTTCGAGCGTCGGAGAGGGATGGCCACTGGTTTCAGCAATAGCTTCGTATCCCTAGGTTTTTCCGCCGCGCCGGTAGTCTTGTATTTTTTGATCGAGCGAGGGACCTGGAGTGGAGCCTGGCAAGTGCTGGCAGTTTTGGCTGGTATTGTTTTTCCAATCTTCGCGTTCTTCTTTTTTCGGGATAAACCAGAGGATAGTGGCCTTGTGCCGGATGGTGGCGTCCATGCCGGAACCGCAAAACCGAAGAAAGCACTTTTTCCAGTCGTGAAACAGTACACCCGAAGCGAAGCACTGCGCAGCTATCCATTCTGGGTATTTTCCTTGATGGTGGCCATGCATGGACTTTTCATCACGGGTTTCACCTTTCATGTGATATCGATTTTTGCAGAGGTGGGAATGGACGAGTCGGCAGCTATTAAAATTTTTCCACAATCTGCAGTGATTGCGGTGTCGGTGACTTTGATTGCCAGCATCACAAGTGATCATATTCAGCTTAAGCTGTTGCTGTATGCGATGGGAGTCAGCGCGTGTCTTGGCATAGCGGGTATGATTTTCCTTGGCAAGCTAGAGGTCGCGTACTATGGGATTGCCATCGGCACGGGACTGGCATCCGGGCTATTTAGTGTCATCCTATCAGTCACCTGGCCTAGGTATTTTGGACGTCAGCACCTAGGGGCCATTTCCGGCCAGGTCACCAGTCTGATGGTGTTCTTCAGTGCCTTAGGGCCCATCTTATTTAGCCTGTCGTTGAGCGCATTTGGCTCCTATCAAGTAGGAGGGATCATATGCTTTACGATTTTCGCGCTGCTCACTTTGGCGGCGATCAAAGCGGACAATCCTCAAATTCGACATGGGAGGGAGAACCACCCCAATTGACTATTTGGGCCGTTTTTTCGCACCTCTGGTGGCTTCGGCAGTTGTAGGATCGTCTGGCCATGCGTGTTTGGGGTAGCGTCCTTTTAATTCTTTTCGGACTTCGAAATAGCCATTTCGCCAAAAGCTGGCGAGGTCAGATGTGATCTGAACGGCCTTAAACCCGGGTGAGAGCAGGTGCAACAGCACCGATGTTTGATCCTCATTGATCCGTGGAGAAGCCATCATCCCAAATATTTCCTGGATCCTAACCGCTAGTACAGGTGGGCTCCCGTCGCGAGCGTATTTGATTTTGATTTTGGAACCACTTGGAACCTCCAACTTCTCGGGTGCTAGCTGCGAAAGCCGTTGCTGTAGGTCATGCGTAAGAGAATAGGGTAGTATGTCGAGTAAATTTAGTTTTCGAAAGTCGATCCCCCTCCTCAATTGTCCGTAGTATGGCCCCAGCCACTCCTGTGGATCATTAAGCAGGTGAGCTGTGGAGACGTCCGGCCACGGTTCCTGTGTTCGCCAATGCTTCAGGCTCATGACCCTGTTTTGCCATTGCTGTATGGGCTCATCGAAATTTAGGAGTTGATTTCCTCGAGTTTGGATCAATTCGGTCAATGTGTCAAACACCTCCTGTTCTGGAGGATGTTTCAGGGGTTTTGAGCTGAGAACAATGCTGCCGATTCGCAGCTCTTTGGCCGCTACCAGTTCTTCCTCGTCATCATTCCATCGGACGACGTCTCGCTCTTGCACCAGGGGAGCTAGATCTGAGGGATTGAGAGGAGCGGCCATGAAGATTTTGCCCATCCCTTCCCGCGCATCCATGTGTGCGATGGCAAGTGCTTGCTCCCAGGCGAGATCATCAGAGTGGTTCGCCATGGCCAGTGCACCATTCGCCAGCTGAAATTGAGCATTGTTGCCGGGTCTGGCCATCGCAATGCGTTCTGGATAGGCCTGGGCAAGCAAAAAGCCTGTCTCGTAGGGGTCCGGGGCTGAGTTGTCCACTTCCATTCGAAATAGCTCTCGATAAGAAGATGCCACTTGTTCTATTCTCCGAAATTTCCTGGCTTGACCCTTTTGTTCTCTGTGCCTGCGCAAGGCCTCAATCCGTAGATTTAGATCAATACCTTCCTCTCGACCGAGCGGATCTCGCTCTTCCAGTATCGCAGCGATATCGGTCCCCAAAGCCAATGAGTCGTGCGCTCCTGCATGAAGCATCATGTGCGCTAATCGGGGGTGCACGGGCAGTCTTTGTATGTCCTTGCCATGTTTAGTAATCTTGGTGCCATCCAGGGCCCCGATGTCCTCCAGTAGGGACCTTGCCTGTTGCAACGGTCCTTTTGGCGGCGGTGTGACCCAGGTCAACTGTTCAGGGTCGTCGACGCCCCAATTTGCCAGGTCCAGCATCAAGCTGGCAAGATCCGCCTCGAGGATTTCCGGTTGTCTATGTTTTTGAAGTCTTTCCTGGTCGGCAATGGACCACATTCGATAGCAGACTCCGGGACCTAACCGTCCTGCTCGACCCGCTCTTTGGTCTGCTGCATCCTCAGAGACGCTCAGCGTTTCCAGTCTGGATAGACCAGTAGTGGGATCAAACTTCCCGGTTCGGGTCCAGCCACTATCGATTACCGTTGTAACTCCCTCAATTGTCAGGCTCGTCTCGGCGATGCTTGTGGCCAATACCACCTTGCGGAGACCTTTTGGGTGGGGTAGGATGGCAGCGTCTTGTATTGCCTTGGGCAGCATTCCATAAAGCGAATAGACCTGAGCCGGTGTCTTCTTCGATTTTAATACTGCTTCACAATTACGAATCTCACCTTCCCCCGGGAGAAAGCATAAAAGGTCTCCGGTTTGCTCTTTTAAAGCCCGGAGGACCACTTGGGCGGCCAGCTCGGGAAGCATCTTGCGGTCGCTATGCCCCGTGTAGATGACATCCACTGGGTATTGACGGCCGGCACTCTGAATCACCGGCGCCTTGATTTTAGTAGATATTTCCGCGGCGGCCAAGGTGGCGGACATGATCAGGATCCGAAGGTCTGGCCTTAGGATCTTCTGCGCATCCAGACAAAAAGCCAAAGCGGCATCGGAATGGATATTCCGCTCGTGGAACTCATCAAAAATGATGAGCCCAACATCTTCCAGCGCATTATCATCCTGTAGCATCCGAGTGAGGATGCCCTCGGTGATGACAATGATTCTCGTTTCATCCGATACCTTTCGCTCAAAACGGATCTGATAGCCGACCGTCTGGCCCACTTTCTCACCAAGTAGCTCAGCCATTCGGTGGGCGATAGAGCGCGTCGCTAATCTACGTGGCTCGAGCATCAATATCTTCTTGGCTTGTGCCGCTGGGTGACTGAGTAAGGCGAGCGGCACGACTGTACTCTTCCCAGCACCGGGCGGCGCATGAAGAATAAGGTTGGTGCTGTACTGAAGGCTTTCTGCCACTTGCCCAAGTACATCCAAGATGGGCAGACCTGTTTTGCTCGCATCGAAAGGTATCAAGTCAAGAATGGATATCTATTTGTCACAAAATGCACTATTTAGGTTGTATTCCTTTATTTTCCGATATTTTTTTGTACTTTGTAAATTGAATTCTACACACTGGTCCGATATGCTATGGAACGGAAACAAACAGTGGTAGAAGGATATTAGGATCAGCTAACTATCAACCAGTGAGGATGAACAAATTGCGGAAGATACTTCTTGTAGACGATGACGAGCACACCAATTTCCTGAACAAAGCCATCATTACTCATGCGCGCTTTGCGGAGGAAGTCATCGCACAAATGACGGCGGAGGAGGCCTTGGCTTACATTCGAGATCACCAGGCTTCAGGTGATTTGCCAGATCTCATTTTTCTGGACATCAACATGCCATTGATGGATGGATGGGAGTTCATGCAGGAATACGCTCAAATGTTTTTGGATGACAATACGCCCAAGGTAATCATGTTGACTTCTTCGATAAATCCGAAGGACGAACAACGGGCTCAGAAACTAGAAGGACTTTCTGGTTTTCGATCAAAGCCCCTGTCCTCTGAAGTGCTAGAAGAAATTTACCACGAGCACTTCACGGCTGCCGTCTAGGCGCCTTCGACGGAGACCTGTCGATGCTCTTGGGCTTTTGGACTATTCGGTAGTTGGATGGTGAAGGAAGTACCCTGTCCGGGTTTACTACTGACCTCTATGGTGCCCCCGATCATTTCCACCTGCCCTTTGACGATGAATAGACCAATACCCGATCCCTCAACCTGAGGGTGAAATCGCTGATACATCCTGAACATCTTGTGCTCATACCGCGAGAGATCAATACCTACTCCATTGTCGGTTACGGTCAGGATCAGGGAGTCATTTCGAAAGGAGACGCCAACCTCCAGTTGTAGTATGTGCCCTTCTCGGCAATATTGAAAGGCATTGTTTACAAGGGTAGAAATGATGTTGCGATATAGCGCCCGGGATCCGAAGACAGGGGATCCCTCTTGAAAAGACGTTCTGAGATTGACACTCGTTTCTCGGTTGTTTTCCTTTGCTTGTTCGATCACCTCTTGGATCATGGTTTTCAGGTCAAATCGCTCCACCACGTCCCTATCATTACTTTGCTGCTTGAGTACTTCGCTCAGGTCTCGGATCACGCGGTCCAGGTCGATGGACGATCCGTGGATTCTTTCTATGATTTCCTTCCTGATAGATGCCGACTGCGGATCGCCATACAATTCGGATAGACCGATGATCTGGGTCGCCGGCCCCCTGAGGTTGTGAGAGATCACGTAGGCCAGTTCCTCGAGGTTCTGATTTTTTTTGATGAGCTTCTCAATCAAGGTCTCCTTTTCCCGCTCTAGCTTACGGTTTTGATACGTTGAGAAGGCCGTGGCGATGATATCAGTGATCGACCCGGCGTATCTCTGATCCGATAGGGTCCAATGGTAAGGTCTACCGCATTTCTCAAAAGAGAATACCCCGATGACTTCTCCCTCGAGCTGGACTCTGGCATAAAGGGCCGATGAGATATTGTTGGGCAGTAGGTAACCCTGCCCAAACCCGGATTGCAACACATTGTCACCAAAGGCCTCTATGGCCTGTGTCCTGTTGAAAACAACAGACTCGAAAAACTTGGGGAGCTCGTCGAGGTTGACTGGGTGAAAAACCTGTACGCTACTCGTTCGTCGATCATAAGCTTTGTAGCAGTCCAGGAGGCGATTGTTTTCATCATAGAGCCAAAATATGGCTCGATCTGCTCCTAAGGTTTTGGTGCTTTGCCTCAGGAGGTATTCAATGAATATATCAAAATCGAAATGCTTCAAATTGGCATAGCTCGAAAGCTCCAGAAGTGACTTGATGATGTTCTTTTCGTGTCTCTCCCGCTCGATCGAATCTGTGATATCCTGGTTGGTTCCAAAAACACGGACCACTTGATTTTTGACTAACTCTGGAAAATACTCGACTCTGATGTACCGACGTTCGCCTTGAATGGTTTGTATCTCGATGTCCTCTGTTTGCCGTTCACGAGTCTTGATGGTTCTCATCAGGGCGCTCCCCATCTTCTTGTAGTCGCGATCGGAGACGAATCTTCGAAGAAGCTCGAACGAAGGCTTTTCTGTGTGGGGAGCGAGTCCCAGTTGACGATAAGTTTCCTCGGTCCAAGACAGCTCCTCGGTGGCGGATTTGTACTCCCAGCTGCCGAGCTGCGCAATACGTTGACTTTCGTAGAGCATGCTGTTGGCGCTCTCCAGTTTGCTATCCAATCCTTTGTTGATGAGTTCGATTTCTTGATTTTTCTTGATGATGATTTCGTTGAGCTCGTTGAGGATCACACTCTGGTTTCTGGCCAAGCGGAGACTTCTGCTATGATGGAAATAGAAAAACAGGATCACTAGAATGAGGATCACCAGAACGGTCACACCAAAGGAGAGGTGCGGGGACACTTGGCCCATGAGTGAAGCGACCCATGAGACCGACCACATCAACCCAAACGAGAGCAACCTATGGAACTCGACCTCAACAACGGTGGCCGTTCCATAGCTACTATTCGGCAAAAGCAGGCAGAAAAATAGTGCTACTTGCATCAAGATATTCCAAAGCTGGTGAGCAATGAGAAGCTAAAAATAGCATTTATATCTTGATTGATGTTAGGAAAAGATAAAATGATATCTAGCGGTCGCGGACAGCGAACGAACGTTGGTCGAAAGGTCTATTCTTCGGTCTTTTTGAGAACCTTTTGATGACCTGTCACAGCGTCTACCATTTTCACGTAACTGACCCGCTGGCCGGAGGTAATGGATCGATAGAAGTATTGCGTTTCTTCGAGCTCCAATGTGCAGTCGCCCAGGTCATACCGCAGCGAAGTCACCACATCACCGGCCTCAATGGGTTGCCCATGAAGGTCGAGCAGCTGGGGGATGGCATCCTCCTCCTTCTTCTTCCGAAATATTGAGAACATACGGGCTTGAAATCAGATCGAAGGCCGCAAGCTACAGAAAACGTACAGTTTGGCCCACATTCGATAGGTTACATTGAAAAAAAGTTTGATTTGCCGAAAAAGGCGGGAAATCTTCAGGTATAACGGCGTCTGATTGGCGCTATCGAATCAATACCTGCAGCGGGAGGCACCGTCGGAGAGCGTTAGATTTTCGATGAATGGTAGGAAATTGTCGATAATTGTACTCAACCTAGAAAAGGGGGGATTATTTTGGGGAAAAAATTGGATTCCAGGCAGTTATGGCGTACTTTTGAATTAATAACTATTGCGCAGATAGTTAGATTTTATTTATTCAGTTAAATACAACCGCAATGAGAACAGAAAAAAAGTTACTAAACAAGGAGGCGTTGCGTACGATCAAAGGAGGATTTGCTTTTGCATTCCCGACTTCGATCTCTACGTTTGGCGGCGACCCTGGCGGAGAGCCAGAGGATGGCGGCTTCACTGACGCAAACTCAGAGGAAGATGATGTCGTGAATGTCGGCGGCAACCCAACT
>JBCCXG010000095.1:0-12839 GCA_039191945.1 Bacteroidota bacterium | reverse complement strand
CCGTGGAGACCGACACCACTGTCTGGGCGGAAACGATGACGCTTGAGATACAGTGTCCCGAGGCTTGTAACTGCAACTCTTCTCCGAGCGTTAGTGCCAGCGTATCTTCATTAATCGTCAAGTGAGCCTCAAGCGCTGTCCCGCTGGCGGTTGCGATGAACAAACCATCCTGCTGAATGATGCCTAGATCCGGATCACTAGATGACCCGTTGAGCGCTCTATTTGTCGCGTCCTGAGGGATCACGGTTGCGGTGAATTGTAAGGTATCGCCGCTAGAGACTTTGGCTGATTCGGGAAGCAATGAGACACCTTCAGTAGGGATGCTTTTGGATTGGACTTCTATTACGGCGACATGCGAAGTGTCACTGGCGCTTTGATTGTCATATGCGACCACGTAAATATCGAGCGTTCCTGGATTGTCTAGAATCGTGGCAAATTCATAGGGTGCTTCGGTGGCTTCAGCCACTAACTCATCTTGAATGAAGAAGGCCATTCGCGCAATACTACCATCGATATCAATCGCGGTACCTTGTAGAGTGACCTCATCGCCTTCTTCTGCAATCGATCCATCAGCAGGTTTCAGTAGAGCGACTCGAGGAGTAAGGTTTTCAAGGCTACTGGGTGCATCGACCTCCATAAAGTCGACATTCGGCCCGCCCCTGGAAGTGCTGGCTTGCAGTCGAATCGTATTGGCGTTTTCTCCGAGTTCTAAGGTCAAACGCGTTGTGGTCCAAGCTGACCAGTTACCTGTCTCCACCGGAGGGAAGTCTAGGGTGCCAGCTATCATTCCGTCCACGAGTACTTCACAGGTTCTGTTGACATTGGATCCGTTTGCATATCTGAAGGTGACTTCTGCAGTGCCTCCGTTTTCGCCATCCACATTTTCCCATTGGATGTAGCTTCCTTTTCCACCAAAGTCGATGTAACCCGACCCAGTGTACCCATCGAATCGGAAGGCGTCATTCACTCCCTGGCTACGACTGTTTTCCTCCGCTTGGAAGATTCCTGACCCAAGTTGTGGAGGCTCACTCGTAATGGGGTCTAGTAGAAAGACAGATCCACCTTGAAAAGTACTTTGTATGCCGAAATCTGCGACGTATACCCTATTGGTCATGGGGTGATGCACAACATCTAGGGCACCCGTGAACCTGATCGCTTGATTGTTCCCGTTGACCAGGGGTCGCTCGTCGATGACCTGGCCGTCCTCGTCAAATTCGAACGTTTGAATCACTTTGGATCCTGTAAAGTACGCCACCAATAAACGTCCGTTCAGCGTGCCAGGTCCTTCGAACTCATCCATTCCATTCGCGCTTCGACCCCCGCCAGAGCGAATATCGTAGATCAATGAAGGGTCGAAATTTGGCTCGGGTTGCGTGCCCACAGGATAGGCCGTTATTTCGAAGGGATCTGCTCCGGGCGTTGGGTTTCCACCATTGTGGACACACTCGCCTCGAGACAAGTTTTGATGACCATAGTACTTGTCTTTTTTGATATTGAAGAGCATCTCCCTTGGTTTTGCATTGATGGCAGGCACATCCCCACAAGCTTCGCTGAATTGATTGGTGCTGTTTTGGTTGGTGGCTCCATATATGCTTCCGTTGGAATGGAAGACGACACCCAACATATTTCTAAAACCCGTCGCATAGATTTTTACGGGAGCATCGGGGGCATAGGGGTCGTAGTTGACCGGTTCATCGACTTTCACGTTGACCGGCAGGTTAACCTCTAAAAAAGCAGGATCGTTCTTTACGTCCATGTAGATCAAAGCGGCACTCAAGAGGGACTCATCGGCACCCCAATTGGCCTTCCCGAAAGTGGCAACACCACCGACGGTTTGGTAAAGTATGCCTTCTGGTGAGAACTGCAGGCCGTTGGGCTGATGTTCGCAGAAATTGGAATGAGGCAAGCCGGTAATAAAAATCGTCTCTTCTGCCTCACCCGGTTCACCCGCAGGGAGGAGAGTCAACCTGGAAATGACACCCGTGAAATTGTCGGTATCGCCCGTGCAGGTGGCATAGGAAACCCAGATCTGGAGGTTTTCCGTGGTGGCCTCTGGATCAAATATCAATGTGATGATCTGTTTTTGAAGGTCCACGAGCACCTCCGTTGAGGTCGCGAGGCCAGTTGCTGGATCGAGCACATACCTTTTAATCCTACCATCAACGAATGCCACGTATAAGTGGCCGTCCGGTCCCACATCCAAAGAGGTACATGCGGTCTCTTCATCGATAAGGCTCCGATTGAATCGAAAACCAATCTGGGGTTCCGGCTCTGTGATTCCTGTTACAAAAGAGCTGAAATAGGGTGTAGCACTGGCCCCTGAAATACCAATCAGATCTGTGGTTACCTCCACCACGTAAAGGACTAGTTCCTCGAATGGACGCTCCGGGGTGATCGTGATAGCGCTATTGGATAGGTCGCTATTGAGTGTAGCTGGGACGACCGCCCCGTCTTTTAAAATTCTTATGCCATCCAAGGTGATCGTGGCTGGTTCAATGGACTCATCAAAGTCAATTCTTACCGTTGCAGAAGGCGAGATTCCGGTGGACAGATGCGTTGGTGAGATCTCTTGCACCGAGGGTTGAGCAGCACATATTCCTACGCACAGCCATCCTATGGCCACACTCGTGGTAAGTTTAAATTGGTTCATAATACTAAGGTTGATGGCTCATAGATAGGCAAATCCTATGGAAATCGTCAACCGTTAGGTGGACTTGATGATCGATATTTTTGGTCCCTGTCTCGCTAGCGGTGGGTCAGCTTGATAGTGATTCTTTCAGCGCCTTCGAGTCACTACTCCTTATTTATGGGTAGAAAATGAGCCTAACTGTCGTTGATCTACACCTTGGCTTAACCAAGCGTCGCTTCTACGTGGGAATTCACCCCGCTTATTCGTCGATTCTTTCCAATGACTAAAACTATTCGACTGTTTTCATTGTACTCCTTTATATTTGCCGCAACTTATCGAGAAAGGCTGAGGGAATGGGCCCTTTGATGCCTTGGCAACCTTTCCACTTGGATTTCGGTGCCACGTCCCAACTTGATGATCAATCAGGTGCAGATAAGAGACACCCCACGGTTCCTTCTCTGATAAGTATTTGAACAGTGCATGAAGGAATGAATATTCACGAAATCGTCAAGGAAAGAATTCTGGTACTGGATGGTGCAATGGGCACAATGATCCAGCGCCATAAACTCACGGAGGAAGACTTTCGAAACAAGGACTTGGAAGGTCACAATTTCCCTTTGAAGGGTAACAATGACCTGCTCTCTGTTACTCGTCCAGATATCATTAAGGAGATTCACCTTAAGTACTTTGAGGCCGGCGCGGACATTGCCGAAACCAACACATTCAGTTCTACCTCAATCGCGCAGGCAGACTATGGCTTGGAAGCCGATGAGTGGATATATAAGCTAAACTTTGAATCGGCCCGCCTGGCAAAAGAGGCGGCAGAGGAGGTGACGGAAAAGGAGCCAGACAAGCCAAGGTTTGTGGCCGGTAGTATGGGTCCGACCAACAAAACGGCCTCCTTGTCTCCGGACGTGAATGATCCGGGCTACCGAGCGGTGACATTTGACGAACTGCGAGCGGCCTACAAAGCTCAGGCCCAAGCACTGATCGAAGGAGGCGCGGACTTATTGCTCGTCGAAACCGTTTTTGATACGCTAAATGCAAAGGCAGCAGTGGTTGCGATTGAAGAGCTAAAGGCAGAAAGCGGTCAAGATATTCCTATCATGGTTTCGGGTACTATCACCGACGCCTCAGGGCGAACGCTTTCGGGGCAGACCACTGAAGCCTTCCTTATCTCATTGTCTCACGTCAGTCTTTTTAGCGTAGGGCTCAACTGCGCCTTGGGGGCCAACCAATTGAGGCCATACCTTCAGACGCTGAGCAATGAAGCTGATTTTCATACGAGTGCCCATCCGAATGCAGGCCTGCCGAACGAGTTTGGCGAATACGACCAAACACCGGAAGAGATGGCCCTCCAAATCAAGGAGTACCTGGACGATGGACTTGTGAACGTAATCGGTGGCTGTTGTGGTACTACGCCCGAGCACATCCAGGCGATTGCCGATTTGGCCGCAAAGTACGAGCCGAGGAGTAAATCCTTGGTGCTGGCATAAAGACAATACGATGATCCTACCCCCACTGAAGTTATCTGGCTTGGAGCCGTTAATCGTCAACGAACAGACGAACTTTGTTAATGTCGGTGAACGAACGAACGTGACTGGTTCTGCACGGTTTGCTCGGCTGATTCGCGAAGACAAATATGATGTGGCCCTTGACGTGGCCCTTGACCAGGTGCGAGGCGGGGCCCAGATACTAGACGTCAACATGGATGAAGGCATGCTGGATGGAAAGGCCGCGATGGTGAGGTTTCTTCACTTGATAGCGTCTGAGCCAGAAATTGCCCGAATCCCCATCATGATAGATTCTTCTAAGTGGGAGATCATAGAAGCTGGTTTGCAGTGCATTCAAGGCAAGGGGGTTGTCAATTCTATAAGCCTTAAGGAAGGGGAGGAACCCTTCTTGCACCAAGCCCGGAAGATCAAAATGTACGGTGCTGCTACGGTGGTGATGGCATTTGATGAAAAGGGTCAGGCCGATTCATATGAGCGTCGGATTGAAATCTGCGCTCGCTCATATCGGCTACTCACGGAGGAGGTTGGATTTCCTCCTCAGGACATCATTTTCGACCCTAATATTTTCCCGGTAGCCACCGGAATTCCCGAGCACAATAATTATGCTGTGGATTTCTTTGAGGCGACCCGATGGATAAAGGAGAACCTCCCTGGCGCCAAGGTAAGTGGGGGAGTGAGCAATGTTTCCTTCTCTTTTCGCGGAAACAATGTAGTTCGGGAGGCAATGCATAGTGCCTTTTTGTACCACGCGATACAAGCTGGCATGGACATGGGTATCGTCAATGCTGGCATGATCGAAGTGTATGACGAAATTCCGAAGGAGCTGCTTGAGCGGGTGGAGGACGTGCTACTCAATCGGCGAGAAGATGCTACTGAGCGATTGGTGGATCATGCCGAGACGGTGAGGGGTGCTGGTAAAACGAAAGTCATAGATGATGCGTGGAGAAAAGGTTCAGTCCAGGAGCGGCTTGCGCATGCATTGATCAAGGGAATTGTCGATCATGTCGAGGAAGATACAGAGGAGGCGCGGCAGCAGTACGACCGACCCCTTCATGTGATTGAGGGGCCACTGATGGATGGAATGAATACCGTAGGCGATCTCTTCGGAAGCGGTAAGATGTTTCTTCCTCAGGTCGTGAAAAGTGCCCGGGTGATGAAGAAGTCAGTTGCCTACCTCATTCCCTATCTGGAAGCGGAGAAGTCTGCAGGAGATATGAGTAAGGGCAAAATCCTTCTGGCCACGGTAAAAGGCGATGTACACGATATCGGCAAGAACATTGTTGGCGTCGTCCTTGCTTGCAACAACTACGACATCGTGGACATGGGTGTCATGGTGCCCGCAGAGAAAATACTGGATCGTGCGGCAGAGGTAGGAGCAGATATTATCGGATTAAGCGGTCTGATCACGCCTTCGCTGGATGAAATGGTGTATGTGGCGGAGGAGATGGAGCGTCGGGGTCTGACGACGCCTTTACTCATCGGAGGGGCGACCACTTCACGCGTGCATACAGCCGTCAAGATCGCTCCCAAGTATTCCCATAGCGTCATCCACGTCTTGGATGCCTCAAAGTCGGTCACCGTTGCCTCTAAGCTGCTCGGAGAGGGGGCGAAGACGTTTACGGATGGGATCGTAGAGGAGTATAAAGAGCTGGCTGACAACCATTTGAACCGTAAGAAAGAGAAAGCTAATGTCTCTTACACTGAGGCACTCGATAATCGCGTAGCGATCGACTGGACAGAGTACGAGCCTACCCAACCTAAGGAATTGGGGCTGACCACTTTCGAAGATTACCCGCTGGAGGAGATTCGTAAGTACATTGATTGGACGCCTTTCTTTTCCACTTGGATGCTGAAGGGTAAGTATCCTGACATTCTCGTACATGAAGTAGTAGGAGAGGAAGCTACCAAGCTGTTCAAGGATGCTAATACCATGTTGGATCAGATCATCCAAGACAAGCAGCTTCAGGCCAATGCCGTCATTGGCTTATTCCCTGCAAATAGCCAGGGAGATGATGTCATTCTTAGTGGTGAGCAGAACACGACCTTACATTTCTTGCGGCAGCAAGGGAAAAAAGGGAAAGGTATTCCAAACATTTCATTGGCAGATTTCATTGCACCTATCGGAACTTGTCAGGATTATATTGGTGGCTTTGCCGTGACCACAGGAATAGGGATTGAGAAGCTGGTAAAAGCGTATGAGGAAGATCACGATGATTACAATTCCATTATGGTAAAGGCAGTTGCCGATAGACTCGCCGAGGCCTTCGCGGAATTGATGCACGAGAAGGTCCGAAAGGAATACTGGGGCTATGCTACGGACGAGAGTTTCTCCAATTCAGAGCTGATCAAAGAGGACTATCAGGGTATTCGCCCCGCACCAGGATACCCAGCTTGTCCTGATCACACAGAAAAGGGCACTTTGTTTGACTTGTTGGAGGTCGAGGAGCGGACGGGGATCAAGCTCACCGATTCCTACGCAATGTATCCCGCGTCTGCCGTAAGCGGGTGGTATTTTGGTCATCCGGATTCGCGCTACTTTGGTCTGGGAAAGATTTATGAGGACCAGGTTAAAGACTACGCCAAACGAAAGGGAATGTCTCTGGAAGAAATGGAACGCTGGCTTGCTCCTAACTTAGGCTATTGATCATGAAGATTACGCAGCACCTGAAGAAAGCGAACGGAAAGACACTTTTCAGCTTTGAGATCCTGCCTCCAGTGAAGGGGCAAGGCGTAAAGTCAATTTTTGAGGCCATCGACCCGTTGATGGAATTCAAGCCACCCTTCATTGATGTGACTTACCACCGCGAAGAGTACATTTACAAAAAGCACCCCAACGGACTACTGGAGCGCATTTCTACCAGGAAGCGGCCAGGGACGGTGGGTATTTGTTCCGCGATCATCAACAAATACAAAGTTGATCCTGTGCCCCATATCATCTGTGGAGGCTTCAATAAGGAAGAAACGGAAAACGCACTCATCGATCTTGATTTTCTGGGGATAGATAATGTATTGGTCCTTCGTGGGGATGCCATCAAATCAGAGGGGTCGTTTCGACCGGAGGACAACGGTCATCATTACGCGAGCGACTTATTGCAGCAAGTGGTTGATCTCAATCATGGTTCCTATTTGCATGATGAGGTGGAGGGATCAAAGACAAATTTCTGCATCGGTGTAGCTGGGTATCCGGAGAAACACTTTGAGGCGCCCAATCTCAATATGGATATCAAGTACCTAAAGAAGAAGATCGAGATGGGCGCTGAGTACATTGTGACTCAGATGTTTTTCTGTAACAGCAAGTACTTCGAATTTGTCGATAAGTGCCGCGAGGCGGGGATAAAGGTACCCATCATACCAGGCCTAAAGCCATTGGCAACTTTGAAGCAAACCACCGTACTGCCGAGCATTTTTCATGTGGACCTACCGGATGATCTGACGAATGAAATAGAAAAGTGTAAGGACAACTCACAGGTGAAGGAAGTGGGTATTGAGTGGTGCATCCACCAGTCCAAGGAGTTGATGGATCGAGGAGCTCCGGTACTTCACTACTACACGATGAGTAAGTCCGCCTCCATTCGTAGGATAGCTGAGGCCCTCTACTGATTGAACCGACCAGGTTGAGTTTTGCGTTACTGAAGGTATGAAAGTCATTGAATGCCCCCGGGATGCGATGCAAGGGGTTCAAGCCTTCATTCCCACCTCCCTGAAGATTGAGTATCTGAATGCTTTACTTCGCATAGAGCTTGATACGCTTGATTTTGGCAGCTTCGTTTCGCCTAAAGCGATCCCTCAGATGCAGGATACTGCGGAGGTGTTGAGAGGTCTTGATTTGACAGATACCACAACTAGACTCCTGGCGATCGTTGCTAATGAGAGAGGAGCTCAGGAGGCTTGTAGTCATGAGCCACTTACTTATCTGGGATTCCCTTTGTCGTTGTCAGAGACCTTTCAGCAACGGAATACCAATAAGACAATCGAAGCGGCATTCGAGACGATCTCGGCCACTCAGGCTTTGTGCTCGCGGCATGATAAGCAGTTGGTCGTCTACCTTAGCATGGGTTTTGGCAATCCTTATGGCGATCCATACCAAACTGAAATCGTGTCGGAGTTTGCCCATCGCCTCGATCACATGGGCGTAGGTATTATCTCTTTGGCTGATACTGTTGGCCTCGCAACAGGTCAAGAAATAAAAGCGACCCTGCGATCCGCGATTGAAGAATTTCCACAAATGGAAGTGGGAGCCCACTTACATGCTTCCCCGGATACTGTGGACGAGAAGGTGGCTGCAGTGATCGATGCAGGCTGTCAGCGGCTGGATGGTGCGCTGCGAGGATATGGGGGATGCCCAATGGCCAAAGATGAGCTCATAGGGAATCTTCCGACGGAACGAATTCTTGAGATCGTAGCAAGTGAAGCATTGACGCCGGCTGCCAGTGAGGCGCTACAAGATGCCATGGCACTCTCAGCCAAGGTTTTTGCTTGACCTACTGCAAAAGGTACTTCTTCCCGGGAAGCATCTTCACCAGCCCATTAAACTCCAACGTGAGCAACAAGGAAGCCAATTGATTGATTTGAATTTGTGTCTTCCAGGCGATGTCGTCGATGGCTACGCCGCTTGGTTGATCTTTTAAGGCCTCCACAATGGCGCGTTCCTCTGGTGATAGCGTGATGCCCACAGCTTCGTGTTTGCTTGGTTTGGTCGGCGAGGTTTCCCAATTGAGATGGTACATCAAATCATCAATGGAGGTGTAAATCAAAGCCTTTTGTTGTTTGATCAGGTCATTGGTGCCTGCTGAAGCCGCACTGTTCAAGTTGCCGGGAACGGCAAATACTGGTTTGTCATAGGAGTGAGCAATGTTCGCTGTGATCAGGGCCCCTCCCTTCTTGGCGGCTTCTACGACGATCGTACCCTCTGCTAGTGCGGCGATGATTCTATTCCTTGCCGGAAAGAGTCGCGCGTCAGGAATGGTATCAGGAGGATTTTCGCTGATGATCGCACCGGAGGCCTGCATGTCCCTAGCGGTTTTCCAGTGTTCCCGAGGATAGATCCTGTTGAGACCACTGGCCAGGACACCGTAGGTAGGCAGATTAGCTCGCAGAGCCGCCCGGTGTGCAGTGATATCTATGCCATAGGCTAAGCCGCTTATGATCGCAACGCCTAAGGACCTCATTTCCTCGACGATCTTCTCAGTTATCTCTTTCCCGTAGTCGCTGGCTCGTCGTGTGCCCACTATGGCTATCGTTCGACGCAGCAGTGCGTCGACATTTCCCTGGCAATAAAATAGGGTAGGGGAGTCGTACTGTTCCCGGAGGCGGGGCGGAAAATCCTCGTCGGTGAAGTGCAAAATCCGAATGTCAGACTTTTCACAAGATTTCAAAATGCTCTCCGCTTCATCAAAAGAGCTTTTACTTACAATGTGAGCGGCTAGTTGATCACCAATGCCAGGAATCCTCGAAAGACGGCCTTTTTTAGTCCGGAACACCTCCTCCGCAGATCCCAAATAGCCAATAAGATGTCGAACCGTAGCATGGCCGACTTGGGGTAAGCGGTTCAGCGCAACTTGCTGTAAACGTTGTTCCGTCATTCAGGGAGATCCTCCCTCAGTTTCTGCAAGAAACCCTTGATGCGCTTCAGGGATTCAATGAGTTCAATCTTATCGCTCGCCACGTCTACGTCATTCTTGATGAAATCTCTGGCTCCTTGGAGGGTATAGCCCTTTTCCTTCACCAAGTGGTAAATGAGCTTGACATTTTTGATGTCCTCTTTCGTGAATTGGCGATTACCCTTACGATTTTTCTTGGGTTTGATGATGTCAAATTCACTCTCCCAAAATCTGATCAAAGAGGTGGCAACACGCAGCTCATCTGCGACCTCACCAATGGTGAAGTACTTCTTTTCGATCTCTTTTTCCTTATAGGGCACTTTACTCGCGGATTGACTTTTGAAGATATAGAATTCTGCCAGAATCGTCAACAACAATTTCGTTTTCTGGGAAATCTTCCCTTGATAGCTTTTGGATCGATTTGGCCGCGCGGTGCTGAGGATCGAGTCGGGGTCCCAAGTCATAATCTTGAAGGAAAGAAACGATCTCACCATTGAGAAATGCACCTTCGGTATCAACTGTGAATTTGACAAGTGGTGCCTGTCCTGTCAACCCCCGAAGGTTGAACCTTCCGTAAGTCAGGAAATTTCCTAAGCTGTACATGATCAGTCGTTGTTTGTAGAGCTCAATAGCCCTTGGTACATGGGGCCCGTGGCCAATCAGGATGTCAGCTCCTAAATCAATCATTTCATGAGAAAACTCATAGACGTTTCCGCGGTCTTCCCCGTAATAAAACTCCCGCTTTCTGGTCACATGTGTGTTTTTCGCCCCTTCTGCACCGGCATGAAAAGAGACGATTACGATATCATTCAATGCGTCCAGATGTCGAACGATGGATCGAACGGTGTCCATTTGGTGGATGCTTAGCGTTCCTTTGTTGGGTGCTACCGCTACCATCCCTATACGTACTCGCTTCTTGGTGAGGGAGGTATAGTGCTTTTCCGAACTCCCTGCGTATGCGATGCCCAATGAATCCAAAACACCCTGCGTATTTAATCGGCCCGTGAGCCCAAAGTCGTTGGCGTGGTTGTTGGCTAGGCTGAGTAGGTCAAATCCATGCTCTTTATAGTGGAATGCGAGATCATCTGGCGTGCGAAATAGATAGCATGCTTTGGGGTTATTGCATTTTTTTTGCTCCCCACCATCCGTGAGGATGACTCCTTCCAGATTGCCAAACGTGATGTCGGCATCCCCCAAGTATGTGCTTACATCTTTCCAAAGCCAATGGCCACTATCAGGTGGTAGATAATGAACCTCGGGGAAATTTGTACCCATCATGAGGTCCCCTACCGCAACAAAAGTGAGAGAGTCAGGCAGGGTAGGAGACAGGCCAATTTCTACTTCCTCATCCAGCGAAAAGAGTGTATCCCCCTCTGCCGTAAGAAAATACTGAATGGTATCGGTGGGAATGCTCACGGTGTCTTGCTTCGCAGATTGGTCTGACGTTTTGCTGGACAGCTGTTGGGTCTTACACCCTTCTGACACTAGCAATATGATGGCCATTAGCATTAGAAAGCTACGACTACGGGGCTGACGCTCAAACTGATTCACGCCGCAATTTACGAATACAAAAAAGCCGAGATCCATGTCTCGGCCAAATAATTCTTGATGCTTGGTGAATGGGTCAGTAAGAACCGAGCGCTTGGTTTTCGATAGATGCTAACCTCAAGATTTCCTCGAATTCCTCTGCCGTCACGTCTTTGCTGAAGTAATAGACAGGATTGATGGCTACACCATCTTTTTTTACCTCGTAGTGCAAGTGAGGAGCGGTCGACTTGCCGCTGTTGCCCGAGTAGGCGATGATATCCCCTCGCTTCACTTTCTGACCTCGGCGGACGTTGAACATTTCTAAGTGGGCATACTTGGTCACATAACCATACCCGTGATCGATTTCAATTTGCTTACCATAACCAGCAAAACTGGTTTTGACCATTTTCACCACGCCATCTCCCGTCGAATACACCGGCGTGCCTTTGGGAAGAGAAAAATCTACGCCATTATGCTTACGTCGTACCTTCAAATACGGATCAATACGGTAGCCAAACCCTGAAGAAAGTCGTTTGAGTTGCTTATTCGAAACGGGCTGGATTGCCGGTAGGGCAGCCAGGAACTTCTCCTTGTTTTTTGCCAGAGCCATGATCGAATCATACGAAGTGGTCTGAATGTACATCTGGCGCTTGAGCTTATCTATTTTTTTGTGCGTCTCAAGAATCAGACCTTCCTGCGTCAGCCCTTTTTCGAGCAATTCTTTGTATCGGTTAGCCCCACCGATGCCCGCATTTCTGATTTCCTCAGCGATCGGTTCGACTTGGAAGATGACGCGGTAGATATTGTCATCACGGTCTTCCAGCGCACCGAGCATTTCGTTTGCTTCCGTCATCTCCTCGCTAAGGAGCTCGAAATAGTACTTGAGTTCGTCATTCTCTTTGCGGAGCGCCGCTTCTTCAGGAGATTCGAAGTAGCGCATATAAGCGATCACGATACCGACCGCTAACAACATTGCCACTGTAATAAAGCCGAGGGAGTTTACGATAATGTCCCATGTCGAAACCTTTATGCGTTCATACCGACATGACTCAGTATCATAGTAATATTTGATCCTAGCCATTCTTCAAAGAAAGGGAATTGGTCTAATTTTGCTTTCGGAAATCTATAACTGATGGCCTATATCCTAACACAATTTTACCGAATTCGGTTGTATTTTACAAAAATATTTATATAACAAACTTATAATCAGTGAGTTACTTGGATTCATCCTCTATCCGGCAAAAATTCCTAGACTTCTTCCAATCTAAGGGTCACAAAGTGGTCGCTTCAGCGCCGATTGTGGTGCAAAATGACCCTACGCTTATGTTCACAAATGCCGGTATGAATCAATTCAAGGACTATTTCTTAGGCAATCGGATCGCGTCGGACAAGCGGGTAGCTGACACCCAAAAGTGCCTCAGAGTATCGGGTAAACACAACGATTTGGAGGAGGTGGGCATGGACACCTACCACCATACGATGTTTGAGATGTTGGGGAATTGGTCATTTGGGGACTATTTCAAGGAAGAGGCGATCGCCTGGGCTTGGGAGCTTCTGACCGATGTCTAT
>JBCCXG010000094.1:0-12916 GCA_039191945.1 Bacteroidota bacterium | reverse complement strand
GCGCTGGTTTCTTTTTGGTCGGTGGTTTGGCATCGGTTAGCATGGCATCTAGCTGGACTGCCGGTGGGCTTGACGCCGGTTGCCGGTCCTGGGCGGGTGGAAGGGGTTCCACGGGGTCAGCTCCATTTGGGTCCTCTACAGTTGGCGCTTCCGACGCTTGTTCCTCATCGATGGCCGCAGATGCGGGTGGTTCACTGGGTTCGAAGCGCTCGTCGGGTACAGGACCTTCGGATGTGTCTTCACTGGGCAGGTCTTCGAACAGGCTGGTGGTAAACCGATCCCAATACGAGCGAAGAAAGTGCTCCTGGAACGGAAAAAGTTCCTCTTTTCCTCTGTCGGTTTCTTGTTGTTCTTCTGCCATAGCTACCGTGCTGAATTTCGAAGTTGATGAAAAGGATTACTGGTATCTGGATTGGGAAGCTCATTCTCCACACGGATATACAGCGACTGAAAAAAGTGATCCTGAATGCATTCAGAGCGGTGTTCGTTGATGATGTCGTCACGCAACTGGTCGACATGATTATTGATCAATCGGAACCGATAGTCATAGCCATGCTCCGGGATATCCAGGTAGCATCGCCCATCTTCGAAATCCGCATCTTGCCGGATGAGATTGATGAATCGACGCGGTACGAGGTGCGACTTGAAGGTGTAATAAGCCATCGCATCTTCCATGTCACTTTCCTCAAAATCCTGGTCTACGGCGAGGAGCCGTAGAAATAGATTGGCGAGTTTCTGCGGAAAATGTAAATTGATATGGATCGTTTTCGAAAAGAGCGAGGAAAGTACACTATCCTCTTCATATTGTTCGCGGTAATACTTGTAATAGAGGTTCTGGCCCGCTACGACGATGAAACTTGCATATCCTGAGACGAGAAAGGGCTTCATCTCCTTCAGCAACTGATCAATCTCCTCTTCCTCCACCTTATCCAACTCATCAAGGACGAAGACAATGCGGAAACCCCATTGCTGGAGCTCCTGCAGGACTTGCATGAGGTAATAGCCCGCAATCTCGTCATCGTACAAAGTCTTGGAGCGAATCTCCCTGGCCTTGGAAGATGATCTCTTGCTGGACCATTTGACGTTGAAGTAGCCTAGCACCGTGGCTAGCGTGCTCCCTAAAAAGAGGGCTAGACCCAGCCATGGATTCGGGGGCCATTGCGCCCAGAGCCCCACACCAAACACCAGCGTACCGATCGGCGCTAGCACCTGTCCCAATTTCTTCAGTAGCTCCATAGGCTGAATGTCCGCGGCCACCTCTACGGATTGCTGAGTACTGCTCTGCAAGAGCGAAGAGTTGCTGATGTCATGGAAGGTGCGCAGATAGAGCGTTTCAATTTTTACCCTCAACTCCTGCCACCGGTCTTTGTCACGAGTAGTTGTCCCTAGGTCCAATTTCAGTGGACCACTATCCAGCGATAGGAATAGCTCTCGAATGAGTTTGCGTAGCAAATGGGTCTGATTACTGTAGTAGGCGAAACTGGTTTGGACGAAAACCGTCTGCTTACTTAGGGGGTCGCCCATTACTTCCTTCTCTACCTTCTTCAAAAAAGAGCTCTTGCCCACTCCGCGGTAACCCGATACAAGGAAACAGCTTGGATTGCCGTGCAGCAATTCATTCTTCAGTTCTTCGACTTTCTGAGTCTCGAAAATATAGTAACCCTCCTCCTCCTGCGTACCGCTAAATGCCGCGTCAAAAAGTAGTCTGGGGTTCAGGTACAAGCGCATAAGCTAATATAAGAAAGTCATGCATGCGATGCTGCCATCGGCGAGCTAAACCCGAAGGCATTCAAGGGTTTAGGCCTGAATACCTACCGCTAGTGTGCAGGCCGAGTGTTGACAGGTACTGCACCAGCTTCACCCCAACACATGCTTCAAAAGCGCCATACCCAACCAATACCCTGAGAGGTAACAGAGACTTGTTCGAGGAGTTGATAAAGGGCTTTCGAATGAGATTTGTGAATGAAAAACATAGTAAAATCAAACAGCATTAGAAAGCCTCCCTGCAATAGAAGCGCATCGCCAAACCCAGTCAAACGATTGTGGTTGTCCTGGCCCGACTCGAAGCGACGGGCTCGTTCTTTGAGGTAAAGGCCTGTGACCATATAGGCCGCGTCGAGGCCCGCATTGAACAACAGAAACTGATTGATAAAACCTTGCTCAGCCACGGTTTTCGACAGTGCAAAACTCGCTGGATCCGCAAGGGCTGCTTTGTAGGAGAACCCAGCGATAAGCGCGTTAATGCCTCCCCAACCCGCGTTCATCCCCCAAAAGTATCGCTGTCGACCATTCGTGCTTGCGGCTCCTACCCCGCCCGCGATGAGGTTTCCCAAGCCCCAGGCACCCAGCACCAGCATGCCTTGACGGTTGATCTTCAGCCGCTGCTCATTGAAACTCAGTAGTTGTGGAGACTGGGCGGAAGCGATGAAATAAAAGCCCAGCAGGGTAATCGAGCACAAAGCAAAACGTTTCATGGCTACAAAACCGGTAAAACAGGGATAAGTTTGATCCCGCTTTCGATGGGTTTCAGCGGAGAAGTACCACACCTGCCCGATTACAGTTTACGGTTGCCTTTCATTGACCTACCTTGGCCCCTAATAACTAAAGTCAACCCTCTACAGAAATCCAAAGTGCGATACTACCTCTCATTGTTACTACTATGCTCGTTTTCCCTGGCATGGTCTCAGAAAAATCCAGTGACGATCAAAAAACTCCGTACTCGACTGGTCAAGACCATCGCCGAAAAAGAGGAGGAGCCGCTCATGCAAGCGTTCAAAAAACTGTACCTGTACCCGCTGGTCGAAAATCCACTGGACGCAGCTTCGGACCTTTTGCCAATCATCGATAAGCTCACCGACGCCACTCCACAGCATGTGGAAGACATCTTGATCTTACCCTTGCCTATGGCTAATGCGGCGGCGATTCGAGGGGACGGCTTGATGATCACCACAGGCTTATTGGCTGCAGCTCACTCGCAAGAGGATCTGGCCTTTATCATGGCCCATGAGCTGGCCCATCATCGATTAGGTCACACCAGCGAAAGACCTTCGGAATCCATAACAACGAAACCGGTTTTTGCGAAAGGTGAGGTGGATCTGGAGGCTCTGGATGAGGTCAAGACAGCTGCCTACGACAAAAAGGCCCAACGGCGCGGCAAGGAGGAAGATGCCGACTCTTTGGGCGCAGTGCTCATGCATGCGGCAGGTTACCCTACCCACCTCATAGCGCAAGGGCTAGACATATTGGGCCTAACGCTGCCGGCTGAGATCGGAGTCTCCGGGCTATGCGAAACTTTCAGCTTTGCCGACTATCCGTTCAGCCCCTTTTGGCTCAAAGATCGGTTACAGGTCTATAAGCAAGAACCAAGGCTCCTGTTCAACCTTAATCTCGACTCCCTAAAGACTCACCCCAACTTGCAGCTTCGGATGGAGCGACTGAAGGAAATGGCCAGTGACTTCACCCCTGTGGCCAGCGTTGAAGCACCTACCCCGCTCGCCAAGGCGTATGCACTGCCTCACGTAGTCGGAGCTTATGTGATGGGATTGTACGATGAGAGCTTCCGCTTGGCCCTTTCCTATCATCTGTCAGACCCTAGTCAGGGCGAAATCACGGCCTTTCTGGTCGCCCTGTTAATGGAGATTTACAAGGTCAAAAACTACGGCGTAGCAGACCAGTTCATACCGAAGTCCATTTACGGCTACGATGAGGACCTCACATTGGTGAATACGTTCCTGCTCAACCTCCGGAAGTCTCAGATTCATCAATTGGCATACAACTTCCTTACGGATGAGGGTCGATTCCAAAGCCACCGGGAGGATCACCTGTATTTGCGATGGAAACTCAGCGCGCTACTCAAGCGTACAAATGAGGCAATCGCGATCAAAAAACAATATTCCCAAAACTATCCGAAAGGGACCTATCGCAATAAAATGTCCTCACCTTACTAAGCAGGTGATCACTGATTATCCAGCGCTGCGATCTTCCCTGATTTGGCCCCATCAATGGCACCCAGAATGGCATCCAAGATGAGTTCTCGCGCGGTCCAGGCCAGGTCATGACCGCTGCCGCGAACCATTTCCAGCCTTACGCTCGCAGCATTCACCAACTGGTCCCTGGCAAAATACGCATTGTCAGGGTGAATCAAACCATCTTCATCGCCGTGAAGGATCGTCACCGCAGCCCGCACTTGCTCCCAAAAAGGAAGCATTTTTTCTAGCTCCAATCGATGTGAGAGTTTCTCGGCATTCGCGTTGCGAATTGACGTAGGAATGAGCCATTTTAGCGGCCACTTGCTGGTTGGATACGTGAGCCAGTAGGTGGTCTCGGCTCCGGGCTTCACGGAGGAAGACTGCAATATGACACCATCCATCAGGTCTGGGTAGTCCATAGCCAATCTGGCACATATCGTCCCACCGTAGGACGAACCGATTAGAATAACCGTGTCATGTTCCTTTCTCTTTTCTCTCAAAATCGGGGCAATGGCGGCGGCTTGAGCCTCCACGGAGGTCTCCAGATCCCCAAATCCGGAGTAGCCGTAGCCTGGTCTATCCACAGCTGCTAGCTTCGCATGACTCAGGAGCAAGCTGTCACTCAGAAATGAGGTCCAAAAGGAGGAGGAACTGGGTGATCCATGCACAAACAAGACAAAAGGCAATCGTTCATTTCCCAACTCGATGTATCTCATCTCACGATCTCGAAAGGCATAACGATTGACACGGGGCTCGTAGCCCTGCTGGTTGCTTAGCTCAGCAATGAAGGTGGCATCAGGGGTACGGAGCTCCAGAAAGTCATAAGCAAAGACCATAAAGGAAAGAAAAGCGAGACCTACGTAAAACCGCTTTCTCTTCAAGAATTGAGGGATTTTGCCCGGCATATTTGTCAAAGCTTGTGTTCCTATTTCAACAAGGGATTGAGCAAATGGTTTCCGGTTGGTAACCCTGACGGAGGCAAGGACGATTGCTCTCCGTCCCACCGCCGAGACCTACCCTCTTGAATGCCATGGACTTCCAGGCCAGTCAACCCCGGCAGAAAAACCGTTTAGCGAATTCCTTGGTCATCAGCCAACAGCATATTTCGCAATCAACTTGAACGTGTTCAAATTGCCTCAATCAGGTTCAGTAAGGTGCTTGACACCAAGAAATGACGAATCCGGACATGATACTCGATCAAGCCCGGACCGAACGGTTCTTACCTATCACTCGGCGCCGACACAAATCTGTTGATGCGAGGCCTTTGCACTCTCATGCCCCCAGCTGGGCGCAATGGGCGATGACGGCGCCTGGGTTTCGAACAGTTCCATTGCCTTACTCAGACTCGCGCATGCTTCCTGGTTGCCGCCTCCCAAAAACTGGGCGGTACCGTACTGCATATTGCCCAAAAGAAAATGCGCTCGTGGATTTTGAGGATCCAAGGCAATGGCCTTCTGAAAAGCACCAAAAACCATGGGACTGTAAGAAGGACCTCGAGTAGCGGGATCCACCGTCAACTTCATCATTTGAAGGTACCCTTTGAGCGTTTCCAGCTCTGAGTCATTGGGAAGAATGTCCTCAGTTTTTTCCAAAGCGGCCAGCCCCAAATCCAGGTATTTGTCCTTTTCTGCCGCCGCATCGAACATGGTGCTCATGCGCAGGTAGCCAAAAGCAGCGTAGTACGCGGGCTCCCATCGGTCAGGCTCCGCATCCGCAATTCGACTCAGCCGATTGATCGCCGATTGAAGTGCTTCGGGGGTCTCTGCTCCAAACATGGCCGGGATACTCTCCCCCATGGCTTTTTCGAAGGGCCCGTTGGCGAAGGTCATGGTGGCGATGAGTAGTCCCAACGGTAGCAATAGATACTTTTTCATGATTGTTGATTTATTGTTTGTGGATTAGTTACAAGTTTGGTAGCTGGTTGATGCTTTTGTTTTTCGACAAAGTGATGAACACACCGACGAAGATGAATCTCCGGGCAGGGGGCATGATCGGCCTGCCAGCATAGAAACCCTCCTCATTGGGCGTCGCCACATATTCATATCCAAAAATGTTATTGATGCCGAGCACATTGTTGACCATCGCGTGCAGGATGACCTGGCTATTGAAGAGGTAGCTGATATTGAAGCTAAGGTCGTGGTACCAGGGTGTTCGGCCTGCCATGAAGGCCTGCTCATTGGGATCATGGTAGCTTCGTGGACTGGCAAAGGAATAGGTCCAACCGATCTGACTTTTGATCTCATTGATGAACTGTTTGGTCACAAGGGAAAAGTTATGCGCAGAGGCAAAGGGTGGTGCGAAAGCGCCCGGAAAGTCCTGATGTCTCCTCCTCGTATCCAAAAACGAGTAGCTCACCCAGTAGTCCGTATTCTTAAAGGTCTTCGAATCTCTCCAAAACAGGTCTATGCCCCGCGCGTGCCCCTCCCCATCGAACTGAAAGGTGTTGTGATCCAAGATATCTCCGTACCGGGCCAGGCCTGCGTAGCGTTTCTCATAGGCTTCAATGCGAAAGGTGCGACCCTCTTGCTCCCATTGATAGTTGGCGAGATAGTGGTCCGCCTGCTCATGGACAGCTTGTGGCATCGTCAACTGGACCTGGCGGCTCGCCCCCTGATAGAATTGGCCGTAGGCGACCGACACCTGGCTATGGTCCCCCGTTTTGTAGGCTGCAGACAATCGGGGACTCCATGTCGCCTGCTGACTGAGTGAACTGTACTCCGCTCGCAGCCCTGCTTTGAAGGCCAACGAAGAGGAGGCATACCACTCCGTCTCGACAAAAGAAGCCGCCAAATGCTCATCAAAGGACTGTTTGAGCTGACCGCCCTCGCTAAGTGTCTGTCGTAGCGATGTGCCAATGACTTCTCCTCCCAAAATGAGCGCCAGGCGGTCGGAGTGGTTGTAGTCCGCCGCCATTTTGGTATGGAAGCCGGTCAGATCGCGTTGTAAGCTCGATGCGGCGCGCGAGGCTTCGTCGTGACTGCGGGTAAAAGAAGCTCCGGTACGTAGGCCCCATTTTTCATTGATCACATCCCGATAAGACGTGTTGAGGTAAGCATAATCGTTGGAAACGCCTACCGGCACCTGGACCTCAGGATTAGCGATGTCTGGTTCGTACAGTGCAAGATTTGAAGTACTCAAATTCGAAAACACCTTGAGCATCCCCGTCTTACCGGTTCTCCATCGATAGGTAAAGTTACCATTCCACTCCTCCGGCGCCTGGTCCCAATCGAGGCGCTGCCTCAAGAGGGTAAAGTAGGGCGTCAAGTTGGTGTATTGGGCCTTAGCCGCGAGCGAGCCATTTTTCAGAGATTGTGTAGTAGAAATATCCGCGCCCACTGTCATCAAGGAGATGTCCGTTCGGTCGTTTTCCGCCACGTCCTTTGAAGTCAGAATCAAGGCGGAAGAAAGGGCCTGTCCGTACTCAGCGGAGTAACCTCCGGTAGAGAAACTGGTGCCCTTGAACATAAAAGGAGAGAATCGGCTGCGACTGGGCGTATTCGGTGCAGCAGGGCTATATTCATCGTGCACGAGCATCCCGTCAATGAATGTTTTGGTCTCGCGCCCATCGCCACCTCTAACAAAAAGTCGGCCTGACTCACCCACCGCCTGGGTACCGGGCAGCGTGTTGAGCGCTCCTGGAATGTCTGCCGTCGCACCTGCTGTGGTCACAATATCCAGAGGCTTGAGGATCTCGCGGTGACCTTCCTCCGAGCCACTGAAGCTGCCAGTGGTGATGGCTACGGCGTCGAGCCGGTTGATGGTCTCGATCAAGTGTATTGCTAACTGATCCGTAGCCCCGTCAAGAAAGAGCGTCATTGGCCGATACCCGACGCTCGAGGCAATAAGTACCAGGCTATCTTGCTCCGGGGAGGTGAATGAGAATCTTCCCTCGAGATCTGTTGTCGCACCATCGTAAGTTCCCTCCAAATAGACATTGACTCCCAGTAAAGGAGAGCCCTGCTTATCCATCACCTGGCCACTGATGACCTGCTGAGCCCAGGCGTTGGCGATGAAGAAAGAACAAAAAAGTAAAGTGAGCGCTTTCATGCCTTTAAGACTTTTGGTTAGCTGAATCAAAAGTCTGCAGGCACTTCGGCAAGTTCGAAAAAGCCTTACCGAACTGTCAGATTGGTAGGAAGAGCTGTAGAGGACGTGGGATCTATGCCCTGATGAACGCTGAGAGTCACCGGGAAAAGGATCGCCATAGTGACCGCTGGATGCGCTGAGAAAATGCTACACTGGATTTTGGCCGGTTTCAACTACCGGAATTGGGGTGATGAGCGGCCCCTTGGATGCGCTCAATGCGTGAAGACTGTTGGATTTGGCCATGTGCGACGTTGAATGAGGCCTGGTTGCCATGGAGTTATGTGTGGGCATGCATCCTAGGAATAGTCAGCCCAACTGCCAAAGGAAATGGGAAGGACTTGTAAACCACTAAACCTATCTAAAAGCAAGCCTTCCCACTCAATGAATCTACCCTTGTACTTCGACATGTCGGTCACGAACCCAACGTCGAAGCTCCTGCAAGTCCCCCTGTGATGATCTCAATTGGCGGCGAAACTTCCGGTACTCCTTCCAAAAGAGATCATCATCAAAGCTGACCTTACTCAATATCATTTTGCTATATTCCAATTGGCTCATGGATTTCGGATTAATATGAAAAAAGAACAGCGGAGGGAGCATGCCATACTTCGAATATCGAAAACGTTTGCAGGGCACGCCCCTAAGATGCTGCGAATTATATTACCCGACGCACGTTGTCAATGGGAATGAACGTCCCTCCTTTTAGCGTGACGTACCGCTCAGTTGCTGATAGAACAACATCTTCCACTTTTTGCCTTCTGCCCCACTTGTCGAGGTAATGAATGATGACAGGCTCATTGTACAAACTGCCCAACATGACCGATCGCTTCAGGTCGTGCCGTAGCAATTGCTCATCGACCTCGGAGGCCAACTGACGAGAAATAGTAGAAGTGGTGGACTCCACGCGCTTCATGGAGCTCAAAGTCTTATTCAAAAGCATGATTAGTTCGATTTAAAGTGAATAATAAATGTGGACACAAGGTCCTCCGGTGAACTACCGGTCACACTAATCGAACAGCTTGAGGCATTGGTGTAAGAGATAAATCTTGCTTCGATCAAAGCGTCGTGCATCTCCCGACAGCGGGAAAACTAATGGCTTGGGGTGTGCCTTTCGCTCATCATCCTCAATGCTTGCGCCATCGCGTGCCTTGAGATGAATGACCTGTGAAGCATGGACATAAGCCTCCTTGACTTCCTCTGCGGATTCAAAAACTGGCTCAGCTGAAGATGCAGGGCTGATCGCAAAGACAGCCACCAGAAGTACAATTACTCCTTTGACTATCCATTTGCTATCTGTTCCTCGCAATTTCAACATTTACTCCAAACGTAGATTATTCTTACAATTTGCAATGTGTCCAAAATAACGGGAAGTTACATCGTGTGTTTCATTAGAAATTCTTATGACGGTTATGGAATTCGCAAATAAGGGTCCGCAATATAGGACGGCGAGTGCGTACGAAATGAACGTTAACTATCTGTTGGCGATGGCTTTATATTCCACATACCTCTTTTGAAACCTAGGACATAGAACGAGTCAAGAAAAATCTTGTGTCGGGACCCGGCGGTTGACCGGGAGCAGGCTGCCGGACATGCTGAGATTCCTTACCCCAAGGTGACCATCAAGGATTCCAGATCCTTCCGCGATACAGACCATTGATCATCATCTCTTCTGAGGGACTTCAGTGCGGTTTGGCCCTTCTCGCTATTGAAGTAGTTGATCAGGTCGATGGGAGCGACCTTTTCAGGTCGGATGACCGTAAAGATGTCAATGGCGACAGCTTCCTTCAGTTTTTCAGGAAATGCGCAGGCCCTATTGGCCGGGCCTTTGCATTGAAGTAGTATGTCCCCTGGCTGCAGTAGGTACTGGCGAGCACTATCCTGTACCGCAATATGGAGTTCGACTTGATCAAGAAATTTGCCTGTTCGATCAAAATCCTTGGGCCGAAGGCATGGCACCTTCCCTTGCTCAGTGAGTCGAAATGGAAAGCCCTTTAATACTTGGGCGACGTCGATGAGTTTTGTTTGTTGCATTAATCCTGTAGCTAGCCGTTACATTCCTTTTTTAACTAAATGCGTTTGATCTGGTCTGGGAATGCTGATCAGCAGTATTGTATTTTCAAAGGCGCCTTTCGCATGAAGTCCTATCTTATCGAGTAGTAACGATTCCATACCCGGTCTACATTTTCACTCGTAGGTCCTTTAGGCTCTTCGTAGGTACCGTCCGTATCGATTCTCCTTCCGTCATGCTGTCGAGCTCCTCCTGGACAGGTTGAGAATTGAGGTATTCCACAATCTCTCGAGAAGTGAAGCGATCGGTCTTCAGATTAAGAATGTTGAAGAAATGATTTGGGATGAACTTCCCCTCCTCCTCGGCGAATTCCAATGCAAAATACCGCGGTCCGAGGATCGACATCAAAATGTCCCCTGCCTTGAGCAGGTACTTCTCCTCCGGCTGATCACCGAGAAATCGCTCGTTGCCAGGCTGTAACTGACCTTCCTCATTGAAATCCGCAAGACGCAAATAGCGAATCTCGCCTTGCTCTTCGGCCCGGGCGACGAGTCCTCTTTTGACGTTCACCAATTCTTTCAATTTCATGTCTTACCCTTCATGGGATTGAAATCTGAACCGAAACATAGGCACTTCCTTGCATTGGGGCTAAATATGATCCGTCAGCAAGTAGATTGATATGATAAACAGGTATTTATCAACTTATTTGTGATCGTTAAAGCTCTTTTTAGCTCCTTCAGGCCTCCACCAAAAAAACCTGAGTTGTAGCTGATCGGGCGCAGGCATCAGGGGAATTCTTGGCTCACGTATTGCGATACATACAAATCATAGAGTATGGTGTCAAGCTGCCGCAAGTCGCATGATCCATCTTCGATGATGAAAGTTTCCTCACCAGCCTGCATCAAATAGAGTACTGAGACATCGCAACCTTTGCTTCCATTATACAAATCCACTTTACGCAGGAAGTCCTCCAGCTGATCGGTCTCCAATGGTGAAAGCATCTTTAGTTCGATGATATCACTTGCTGGATCATAAAGCTCCACCTCAATGCCGCCTTTTAGGCGTCTGATATCAATCAGGCGCTCCCAGATGTGGCCCTTTTCCTCCGTTCGTTCGGCTATGCTCAAAGTCCCTGTTTCTTCGAAGGAGGCCCAGACGGGATACGTATCTCGGGTATGAAACGTCGACCCGTCTAGTGCAAGTGTCTTATCCGAGTCAACGCTTAACGCTTCACTTACTCGCTGTCGCCACTGATTGGTGTATCGAAGTTCGTAGTCCCCCTTTTTCAGTTTGAGCTCGAATTCATAGGGTGCGGTCATTTTGACCGGTGTGCATTTATTGTCCTGACATATTTCCAGGTGGAGTGGCTTGCAGGAGGCACTAGGTTCCTCGCTAAAATAGACGTGGCCGTCAATTTGATATTTGGGCCCTCCCCCCATGAAAAGGAGCATACAAAGCAAGTAGTACATGGTTTCAGCTTGGGTTGAATAAATAACTATGCGTAAAAGCGCCGAAGGTTAAAGGTAACGATAAATAGGGAAATAAAAAGCCCCTAACTGAGGATCACAGGCGTATGCTTGTGGCAAGGGTAGTCGACCCGAAACAAGATTAAACAACTACAATCTTGTCAGAGACCGAAGGTCATCCTTTATTTGAGCAGTTACGTCTAAATGGTAGATAAGCAGTCCATAGAGATCTCCTGCACTGATGGCATCGTCCTTTCAGCGGCACTATATGTGCCTCCATCGAAGGCGAAAGCTGCGGTAATGGTTGCTCCAGCCACTGGTATTAAAAAGACGTTTTACAACTCGTTCGCGATGCATTTAGCAGAGCAAGGCTATGGCGTGATCTGTTTTGACAATCGGGGAATCGGTGACTCCAACAAAGGCCCAATCAATGCACACAATGCCTCTCTGATCCATTGGGGGCGGCTGGACATGACCGCTGTGCTCGATGAGCTGATGAAACGCTTTCCTGGAACGAGTTACCATCTGATCGGTCACAGCGCAGGTGGGCAACTGCTTGGACTGATGGAGAATGCGGCGAAAGTCCGCTCCATGTTCAATTTCGCCAGTTCGTCCGGGTCTTTGCGGAACATGCACTATCCCTACAAGATCCTAGCGGCATTTTTCTTGAACGTCTTCATCCCAATGAGCAATCTAGTTTTTGGCCAAGCCAACTGCCAATGGGTGGGGATGGGTGAACCGCTTCCCAAAGCCGTGGCGAAACAATGGTCGAGGTGGTGTAACGGCGCGGGATATGTAGCCACTGATTTTGGCAAGGCAATAGATGATCACTACTACGATGAACTGAAGCTACCCTCCAAGTGGCTCCACGCGACGGATGACGGTATCGCTATCCTTGAAAACGTTCAGGATATGATACGAGTCTATAGCCAAATGCCCGCTGAAATCGTTACACTCCGGCCGGAGGACTGGGGCTACACCGAGATTGGTCATATGAAGTTTTTCAGCTCCAGATGTCAGGAGCTCTGGCCCATGGCCTTGGATTGGTTGGAAGCACATAGAGGATGAGCAAAAAAGCGAAAGATCACACTTGAAATTCAGGCAAGTCCTCGATCTGTTGGTGGATTTCTTCATGATGGACGGTATGCTGTAAAGTAAGAGATCGGGGACAGGTGGTAGGTTACGTTTGTCAACCGCGTTTAGACACCCGCGTCAGGGGCATCTGGCTGAGGGGTCCCATGGCTGCCACGCTCTGTGTTGGGAATGCAATTCTGTCCAAAACCAGGCGCTTCGCATTATCAGCGGTGCTTTTGGTACCTCTCGGGTTGCAAGGCTGCTCGTGGCTATCCTGGGGTTGGAGTGACGGATGGAGGGTTTGGGGGTGGGGGGGG
>JBCCXG010000093.1:0-12924 GCA_039191945.1 Bacteroidota bacterium | reverse complement strand
GTCAGATTCATGGAATCCGTCATGTCCCCGTAGTGCAATATCAGCCGTGGGTCTACGGCATGCGGATCCTGATAAAGGTGATCGATACGATCAGTATTAAACAAGGAAGCTCTTCTTTTGATCCCATGGACCTGATATCCTTTATCAAGTAGTAGCTCGGCCAAGTAAGCTCCATCTTGCCCGGTGATACCAGTTATTAATGCAACCTTACTCATAAACGGACTTGTTTTTCTTTGTTCAAAAAATCATGATATGCCATATGAATCCCATCCTCTAGCTCGACTTTTGGTCTCCAGCCCAACGCAAAGAGCCTCGTACTGTCCATTAGCTTCCTTGGGGTACCATCTGGCTTCTCGGTATTCCAAGTTATATCTCCATCAAAACCGATAACACGTTTCACTAAATTTGCAAGATCCTTGATGGAGATCTCTTTCTGAGAACCGACGTTTATAAAGGACTCCTCACTATATTCTTCCATGAGAAAACGACAAGCCTCAGCCAAATCATCCGCGAAAAGGAACTCCCTCAAGGGGGTACCTGTCCCCCAGACCTCAACACTAGCCGCTGACGCCTCCTTCGCTTCGTGGAACTTTCTTATCATCGCCGGCAAAACGTGACTCTTTTCCAGATCATAGTTGTCACCGTAGCCGTAGAGATTGGTTGGCATAACTGAGATGAAATCCGACCCATATTGCCGCCGATAGTTTTCACACAACTTTATACCAGCAATTTTCGCGATGGCGTAAGGTTCATTGGTTGGCTCAAGTACGCCGGTCAATAAGTATTGCTCCTTGAGCGGCTGAGGAGCTAGTTTCGGATAAATGCAAGACGAACCCAAAAACATCAATTTCTTCACCCCAAAGACATGAGCAGAATGGATAACATTGCTCTGCATCATTAGATTGTCATACAGAAAATCTGCTCGGTAGACATTGTTTGCCTGGATACCCCCGACCTTAGCCGCCGCCAGAAATACGTACTCCGGCCTCTCCGAAGCGAAAAAAGCTTTTACATCCGCTTGCATGCGGAGATCCAACTCACTTGATGTTCTTGTCAGTATTTGAGTGTAGTCACGTGCCTTTAGTGCCCGGTAGATGGCTGAACCGACCATACCCCGATGGCCTGCAACAAATATCCTCGAATCTTTTTTCAAGACGTCCTGATTAAGGTTAAGACTACCAATCCGGTAACGACAAGACCGCCGAAAAATACACCCATAATGGTATACAAAATTAATGTCCTGAAGGAGCCTCTTGAGTCCGGATCTCTAGGTACAAATACCGGCTCAAAAACGGAAAAAATAGGTGTCTTTTCCTCAAGCGCAATCTTCTTCTCCTCCAGTTCCGTGGCCAATCGTTGAAATATCCCAAAATAGATCGAATACTCTGACTGGAGACGTTCCTCCCGGGTCTGTGCCTCTGCGGAAACCACGCCTCTGTTAGAGTCCCGAAAGCGGGCCAGCGCCCGTTGTACTTTCTCAAAGTTCAACCGGGCAGTCTCCACCCTACGCTCTACGAACGCCAGATCTCGTCGCTCTTTCTCTGTCTCTCGTGTGATGATAAAATCAAGAAGACTCTCCGACACCAGCTGGTTCAGCTTAGCACAAACCACTGGATCTGGCATTTTGGTCTCGACCTCTATAAGGTTGCCCAAGGCAGAAATGTTGATACGATCGCCAACATTATCCATGGCATTGATTTCCGCTCTCGAGAGCGTCAAGATTGGACTGACCACCGTCGCGGTATCCGCGGCTGCTATAGATTCTAGTGCGGACTGGGAGACCTCTTCAGGCTTTTTTTCAAATGATGCGATCATCCGACGGGGAATACTAAATACCGGGCCCAGCAACTTGTTGACAAGATTTCTGCCATCATATTGAAGTGCAAATTGCTGAAGGGTCAACTGTTCCCCGTAGTTGGCAAAATAAAACTCTTCTTCCATCAAATTAGCCAGAAAAGGTTGACTCCCGACAATCGCCGGATAGAAACCTGGATCACTGAAGGTCCCGGATCTACCACCAGAATTCGCACCAGAGAGTCCGAAGAGTTCAGCGACACCGCCCTGCAAATCTGTCGATTGCGCGCTACTCTCAGTGATATAAGTAGAAGTACAAGTATAAGAGTATGGTGTAGTCGCGATCTTGGCGATAGCGATCACCCAAAACAACAGAACTATCGCAATCACCATCAATCGCCGATCCCAAAAGACTGCAATAAGATCCTTTAGTACAATCTCCTCGCCCGCAAACACCTTTCGAATGTCCGTTGTCCCCCTTTTCCACCCTGATATTCGGATCTTTCTCATTGGCTTGTCCGATCTTGAACAGTCAGAATTAGTAGGTATGTCGTGGCAGCGGTTGTCACTAGCCCAAAAATCCTATCAATATTAAAGGTCTCCCGAACTCGGCCTCCGGGCACGACTATCTCTGAGCCTGGCAAGATCGGTGGCCGCGTTTTAAATAAGATAAAACTTCTGGACCGCTTTGCGTCACCATTTGGATAAATGACATATGCTTTGTTCCTTTTGGCCACAGGCGTGTAGCCCCCCGCAGCACCGATGTAGTTATCAAAACGAAGGTTCTTTTGGTACCTGGCAAAGGCCTCTTCCTGCAAAACTTCCCCCGAAATCTTCACTGTCTGAGGTTCAAGAGGTATCACAATCCTATCGCCATCCCTGAGTATTAAGTCGTTTTCCGGATCATTGCTTCCCTCAAGAATGTCTCGCAGAGAAAATGAAATTTTCGCATATTCCCTTGGTCGATCAATGAAAATCGAGTCCATTGCTGAATTTAGCACGCTGTCTGATTCAAACTCTCCGCTGTTCAGTAAAATTTCACGATAGCGTTCTCTAATGCCGTTAAGCCTTGCATCTAACGCGGCTCTCTCTACTTCGCTTAAAGTCCCCCCTGCCAGTTGTTGCGTCAGAAAAAGATTGAGGCGCTCTACGTTTTGCAAATACAATCGGGCTCTTTCACGAGCCGGAAGATCTTGTTCCGGACGAAGTAAGTGGGCTCCTTCGACATAGGCTTGATCGGTAATCCCGCCACTACGCGGCAATAAATCAGATATGCGAGTTTGCCGATTGTTAAGAATGTACTTCCCTGGAGCAATTACTTCTCCTTCCACCGCAACAAAGGACGGATTTCTAAAACCAGGAGCCTGCCTGACAAACACATTATCATAAGGCTTCAGCGCATACTTCAAATCTTGTTGCTCAAAAGGGAACAACTCACTTGGAATATCAAACTTCTCCACCTCAAAGTCATCTTGAGCACTTTCAGGTCGCCGGACAAGCTCCACTCGACCCCCAACCCCTGAATTACGCAAGCCAGAAGACAACAAAATGGCATCCGATATTGTCATTCCTTCGAAAAAGGGCATAACCCCCGGATTAATGACCTCACCACTCACCTCAATGAAGGGTGTTTCGGATAACTCGTACCTGCTGGAAACAACCACAAGATCACCTATTTCCAAACTAAAGGGTGTTCCGTTCTCTAGCACCTCGCTGAGCTTGATGCTGATGGTCTGAGTACTGAGATCTGATTTTTTCCTGAAAAGTGTGGCGTCCTGAAGGTATGCTTCCGGCGAAAGCCCTCCAGCCTTTGCAACCAAGTCGGATATACTGAGCCCTTGAGACCAACCGTAGGCACCAGGGTTCGCTACAGCACCCTCGATCTGCACTTTCTCTATCAGAGGATCTGCGCCTTTCCTCACGATGACCTTATCACCATCGATCAACCGTAGCTTCGCATCTAAGGCAACATCTTGGATCGACTGGCTACCACCATTAAGTCGCTCAAGTGAAACTGACTCCCTGATCGCCCCGGGCCGAAAACCTCCAGCATAGTCCATTAAATCAACCAGTGTTTCTTCTGGTTTCAGCTCAAAAATTCCAGCTCTCTTTACCGAGCCCAAGACCTCCACATGATTGCCAAAAGGCCTTACCAGGATAATGTCATTGTCTTGCAGCCTAGCTAAAGCACCCAATTGCCCACTACGGAGAAACTGGTAGATATCAATAGTCTCGGCCAACTGGCCATCACGATAGATCTCTATCTCGCGAAATGTTCCTATCGTTGTGGGCCCTCCACAGGAATAAAGCGCCATAAAAGGAGTTGCAAATGAAGGCAGCGCATAAGTACCCGGTCTTTGGACCTCGCCCCATACATTGACTCTAATCGTGCGAATGGACCCAAGTGAAACATCCATGAAGACGCTTGGCCTATCTCTGACGAGACCAGAGTATATTTTCGAGAGTCTTTCCTTGAGACGGATCCGAGCAGCATTCATACTCAATCCACTCATCTGCACAGGCCCTAAGAGCGGTATCAAAAGACGGCCTTCGGGGTCAATGGTCAATTGATAGGACTCTTGGCTTGTGCCATAGATTTGAATGATCACCTCATCACCAGGTCCAAGTACGTAGTCCCCAGGAGTCGGCATGTTATAGTTGGGACTGAAGTCAACATTATCATTGTGAAATAGCTTATAACCAAAAAGCTTTCTTTCAAAGGGTGTCAGCTCCAAGTCCTCCTCGCTTCCGTTAAGGAAGAGATCCATGCCTTCTGCTTGCTGTAAGCCACGGAGGTTGGATTGTGTCAACCCTCCACCACCCTCAGCATCTTCATCAAGCTCTCTTATGCGCTCTACAAGCAGATCAGCTTGTGCTGGGTCCATACCTCTGGCAATGGCTGCGGACTTCACCTGATTCAAGGAATACCCCTCACTTTGAGCCCTCTGCCAGTACTGGGAAATCTGTTCGTCAGACAAGAACCGCACATCCGTCGAGCCAATATCTTGTCCTATTACACCACTCAGAATGAAGATAAATGTAAGTAGGCAAAGAAGAGGAGTTGGAATAATTCTTAATTCGTTTGTTTGGTTGATCCGCAAAATCAAAACGATTTGAAAAAACAAGAAAACAATTGTCTATCTACGCGATTGGTAGACGACAAGCTTCGATGGGTAACATGATAGTCTGCTTCAAGCGCTTTGTCTTTCGAACATGCAGAAATGATAATCAAAAAGGACGTCTGGCTCAAAAACACAGTATTTGTGAAATACCTCTTGGCAATTTGCTCGCAAAACTACTCTATATATTACAAAATACCATTCACCTCCTATGAATGTACAAAAACCAGTTGGCCGTCCACCTTGCACTCACTGTGAAGTTGAATTTCGGGCTTCGACTAATCTGCACTGAAGCCTTCAATGCTTGAAGCTTTCAGGCGCGTCCCAGCCGAAATATCTACGCTCACTGCGGCACCAAGAACTTGCTCATAATACTTAGGATGAAGACCAAATCCCGGCCGGATGGATCGAACATTTTCAACGGAGATGGTATCCCCCTTTTTCATATCCTTGACTACATATAGCGATCGACTATGCTCTCTGCTATTCTTCTGCTTTTGGGATAATGTATAATCTATCCTGCCGAGTGCCTTCTCCGCATCTCGGACGGCATCGACCATTTGCTTAAACTCTTGCTCGTCGAGCGAGAAAGATGCGTCAGGACCGCCAATGGATTTATCGAGTATGAAGTGTTTCTCAATGACCTTGGCCCCAAGGGTAGTAGCAACTACAGGCACCGTGATCCCCAGCGTATGATCAGAGAGGCCAGGTATCACCCCAAACTCGGTTGCAAAATCTTGGATCATCCTCAGATTGGCCTGTTCTACCGGAGCAGGGTAGCTCGACGTACATTTGAGTAAGGCAATCTGATCGTTCCCCACCTCTCTGCAAGTTTTAAGTGCCAGTTCAATGTCTTCCTTTTGAGCGATCCCAGTAGAAATGATAATGGGCTTCGCTTTTTCGGCTACATACTTTATCAGTGGGATGTCTGTGATCTCGAAGGAAGCGATCTTGTAGGCTGGAACGTCAAGGGACTCCAGAAAATCAACCGCCGTCGGATCAAAAGGAGAAGAGAAGGAAATGAGCCCTTCGCTACGTGCCGTTTCGAACAGCACCTGATGCCACTCCCACGGGGTATGTGCTTCCTTGTACAGGTCATACAAGTATCGACCGTCCCAGATTGTCCCCTGACCGATCTTGAAGTCATCGCGGTCGGAATCGATCGTGATCGTATCCGCGGTATAGGTCTGAAGCTTTATGGCGTCGGCCCCGGCACGTTTCGCGGCACGAATAGTGTCTAACGCAACCTCAAGGCTACCGTTGTGATTGGCCGAAAGTTCTGCAATAATGAAAGTGCTGCCAGCACCAATCTCAAAATCACCTATTTTCATCATTATCAGGTAAATAATCCTTCTAGAAGGTGCAAATCTAATTCAGCCAAGCTGTTGATCTCGTGATGAGCTTCGTATTCAGCGGTCATCCGCAACTCCGCGAACATTCCCGTCCTGACACGTATGGTATTAAATCCTTCCTTCTTCAGGTTTACAAAATCCTTTCTTGGATTGTCACCGATATAGACTAAGTCCTGCGGTAAAGCACCTTCCCAAGAAAGTATCTTATGAAATACATAGGTCGAGGGCTTGGACTTGTCCACGCCAAAATTGTGAGTAGGTAAAGTCCGTTTGAAAAACGATTGAAGACCCAAGGCCTTGATCTTTTTGGTCTGTACCATCTTATTGCCATCAGTCACCACATACTTCGGTTGCGATGCGAAGCGCTCAAGACAGGCTATGGACACCTGAGGTAAAGAAATCTCCGGGTCGGTAGTTCGGTACTTGGTGACGCATTTTTGGACCTCTCCTCTGGTATAGATTCCAAATTCTTTCAAAATTGTGTCAAACACTTTCCCTCGTCCGTCGCGCTCAAGAATCTCCTCCAGTCTCCCAAATACCTTATCTAGCGGGCGACCAATCCGAGCGGACAGGTATTTTGCAACCGACATGAGTGCACTCTTGACATACGTTCGCTCATCGTAAAGTGTATCGTCCAGGTCAAAGACAACTATCATAGATAGGTATCTTGGGCATGACGAACCTGCGTCACCTCTTTCCGACCTCGTAGAAACTGATAGGGTTCGAGAGACTCGTGCATGGACTCAAGATAGGCCCAGTAAAAAGAATCTAATCCCATATGCACCGACAAAGTAGAGGCCCCTCCAAACCTGGGGTTACATTCGATCACCTTGACGCCGTTCGTGGAGCTGATCATGGCCTGAAGTATCACGTGTCCATAGAGCTTCAACTCGGATAATATCTCTCGAAATCTGGACTCTAATGCCTTATCACTAAACGTTGTCGTCACCTGTGACTCTCCATCGACCACCAATTCCCTGCGCCTCATGACAACACCTTTAATCTGCCCGGTCCGGTCAATGTAGGCATCTACACTGACTTCTTGACCCGAAACATAAGGCTGATAAATAGGATTCTGAAGTCTCTTTGCGTGAGAAACAGCCTCTTCTCGGGAGAGATCGAGACCTATGGAAATAGACCCAGCACCGTAGCGCTCTTTCACCACTATCTTGCTGTCATTGATATCTTCGACCCGATCATAGGCTGGAATGGCATCAATACCTGGAATCTGACCAAAAGTCAGTTTGTCAAAACAAGCAATGATGCTTGATTGGTCAGAGACCATCACATGAATACCCTGGGCATTTAACACCTCTTTGTGCTCAGCAAAATATTGCAATTCGCCATCCCTGGTCGGGATAATCAAGCCAACATCTGCTTTCTTGCAGTATTGTACCAAGGTCTCCACTGAAAGCTCACTGAGACGTGGCATATGCCAAAAGGCGTCTACAAAGTTTCTACCAACACAGTGTTCATTGATATCACCACCAATCACCCGGGCTCCATCACTCACCTTAGAAACGGCCATTCGAACCGCACTGATCAGAGGGACCTTTTTGGAGATACTCGTCATGAGTACGTTTCTTGGCTTGAGTTCATCTCGGAGTTTGGCTTCGCGTTCATAAGCAATCATCTCGGGAATAGTGTCCTCCAGGGTACGTCTGGGTGTCCAGTCAATCAAGGATTTGAGCTTGGTGATATCCGCCTGCGAAGCTTCGTATTTACCCTCTCCCGAAAGGTATTCTTTCTTCATATCAGGGAAAGACCGTGCTAGTACGTCCACCACATCTGCAACGGAGCGCGACCTACCCGTTCCTAGATTGACTATCCCAGCATCATCAACTTCCGCGAGTCTCAACAGGCCCTCAGCGGAATCACCCGCGAAGATGTAGTCAAAAATCCCCTCAGGATTGTATATGGAGAGGGTCTTGTCGGCCATAAGGTCCCGAATCCATCGAGAAATCACATCTCTCGAGTTTTTGCCATAGCCACGATAGATCCTGGCACAAATTGACGAGAATTTTTCCGATTTGAATTTCGCTAAGAAATCGATCTCAACCTCGTGAGCGAGCTTTGCTAGCCCCGTCAGGTTCCTTGGGTAGATAGGGTCATCCTCATGCAGAGACACGGGCTCGGCCCTGGGGGCGTCGAAATTGTATAGCTCTTTGCTATAGATCAAATAGCTGGAAGCGTAGACTACGCGCCGAAGTGATGGAACATTCCTCATGAGCGTCATCAGGTAGTTGCTCAGTCGGAGGTTGTGCCAAAAGTTTTCCTCCCAGTGTTCATAGGTCTCGGCTGACCGTTCAAAAGTCGCGGCTAGATGAATGAAAACCTCCGGATCAAAGTAATCGAGCTCCTGCTGCGTGATATAGTTTAGATCTCCGCGGCGATAGATGACACCTTTTGGGAAATCACCGGGTATGGGCTCCAGGTCTCCCACCATGACGATGGCGCCTTTTTCCACTAGCATAGCTACCAGCTCTCTGCCGATAACCCCTGCGCCGCCACTGACAAAAACTCTCTGGTTATGCAAAATATCTTTCTTTTAGAATCGCGTGAAAAATCGAATCGCAAAATCTATCATTTGTGAACACATGCTGACGAAGAAGCCCTTCTCGCTCCATGCCACAACTCTCTAATATCCGCATATGCTTTACGCGAAAGTCATACGTTTCGGTAAAAAGTCGGTTGAAGTCCAACTCCTCGAAACAGAGCTGCTGCATGAGTGCTATGAAATGTGAGAAGTCCTCTCGGTAGATCTCATCATCTTTTGCTCGCTCTGGATCCACGAGGAATGACATCTCCGCTCTCTGATCTAACCAGGACATATGGACCAACCCCCCATAACCAATGAAGTCATCAGAGCAATACAGCCCGAAGAGCATCTGTACAGGTCGTTCCTCTGCGAATAGAGGGGACACCACCTGATCAAAATAACGCACTTGGTCCTCCGAGGTCAACGGCCGCTTCTGGCGAAGCACGGCTATTTGCGCATTCCGCCATGTACGGATATGCTCCATGTTGTCCAACCGAAGCGGCTCTATGACGTAGATACCGCTTTGGAAGCGATTTTTACTTAAGACTCGGTAAGTCATTTCTTTTGAAAAAATGCAATGATCTGCCGCCCCTGCCCGATGGCACCCATAGCCTCGTAGAAGGTGAGTAAAGACTCCATATCAATCGAATCATTAGAGGCAAGAAAATTCTCAATGGACACTCGCGCTCGATGGGCACCTTTGCCTACACGCTTATTCCTGCTGTAATTTGAATGCTCATTGGCGAGAAACCATTCAATAGGAAAGTCTGCAAGCATCCTTAAGGTCGACCATCCGGTAGCTTCCGCCAGTTTCCTCAGGCTAGGAAATGAAAAGTAAGAGAGATGATCTGGTACAGCCTGCCAGTAAGGCTTTTCGACTCTTCCTGTACTGAGCAGAAAATCCTGTAGTTGGGAAAAGTCATTGGGTACTTCCACCATTAAAATGCCTCCTGAAGATGTAAGTTGATGACACTGACTCAAAAGCTCTACCGGGTCAATGACATGCTCCAATACGTTGTCGAGCCAGACGACATCATAGACTGCTCCTGCACCAACCAATCCAGCGATCTCAGCAAAAATGTCTCCTTTGCGCAACGATTCCTTGAGATGGGGGTGGTTCTGAGCAAGGCCAAAATCACTAAAATCCAGGCCTAATACCTCCCAACCCAAGCTGTAGTAAAAGTCCATGGTAAATCCTTCGCCACAGCCTATATCTAGCAGCCTCATTTTTTTATCCTTACCCTCTAGACTCGATTGAATCACTTGGTGCTTCTGGGCAATCTTGTTCTTAAAGTATGCGAGCTCTTCATCATCATACTCCCGAGCGTAGGTGGCATGCTCGTCCTGATAATACTTCTCAGCATAATAGTCCTCCAAGTCGGAAGGGCTAGGCTTGGGCACTAGCTCATAATAACCATAGTCGCTGTTTACTTCAAATTGCATCACTTTCTGTTTGGTGCCGTCCGCCGTAGCACAAACAATTTTTCTGCAAAATCCCAATCCTCCTCAGTGTCGATATCTAGGGCGTCTTCATGATTCATGATAATACCAAATGCCTTACGTGTGAAGAAAGTTTGGTCTCTCAAAAGTGCCTCCGTCTTCGCAAAATAAACCTGGCCAGCGTCGTGAAACGCTCCAGGTAAGTCTTGAGACCTGGTATTGAGATGCTCCGGCCAGAACATACTCATTTCACCTGACTGATTCTGCCGCAACGCCCTAAAAATAGGGTAAGAGAATCTTTGTACCGTGAAAGCCGAATCGAAATCACCGCTTTTCACTTTCTCAAATCCCACCTTAAGAATTTCCTCTCTTACGAAAGGGGCAGTTGCAAAGAAACAACAAACAATTTCCGGATACTTCCCCTCTGTTTTGTACCTATCAATGATCTCAGCAACCGTGTCGAATATAGTTGCGTGATCATTGGAATTGGCGGCACTTCTCATAAAAGGAACCCTTGCTCCATACTGCTTGGCTACTGCAGCTATTTTTTCACTATCCGTGCTCACCATTACCTCGTCAAAAAGACGGCTGTTGAGAGCCGTCTCTATGGAATAAGAGATGATCGGCTTACCCACAAAACTCTTGATATTTTTCTCAGGGATCCGCTTACTCCCACCCCTTGCCGGGATTATTGCCAAGGCTTTCATCAGGAGTAGTAGGCTTTAATCTGATCGATTACATAGCCTTGCTCCTCATCAGTAAGGCTTGGGTACATAGGGAGGCTTAGGCACTGCGAGTAGTAATGCTCCGCGTTTGGGAAATCGCCAGGTTTCCAGCCGAGTGCTTGGTAGTAGGGCATTAAATGCACAGGAATGTAGTGCACTTGTGGAAATACCATCTTTCCCCTCAGATGCTGATAGAGGCCCAATCGATCTTCAACTTCCACAACGTACAAGTGATAGGCATGCTCACAGGAGAAGCCGGAACTTCCACGCACAAAATCCTCATTATCAAGCTCCTCAGCGTATCTTTTAGCAATCACTCTACGACGGCTGAGCCCTTCTGAGGCTCTACGAAGTTGGCTTAAGCCTAGCGCAGCATGTATGTCTGAAAGCCTGTAATTGAAGCCTAATTCCTGCATTTCCATGTACCACCCTGGCCAATCAACTTCTGTATCCCCTCCGATTAGCTCCTTTTCATTTTGGAAAGCCAACTTATCTTTGGTGATGCCATGTGTCCTTAGTAACTGCAGCCTTTGGTAGAGGCGTTTATTGCTCGTTGTCACCATCCCCCCCTCTCCTGTGGCTATGTGCTTGACGGGATGAAAGGAGAAAATCGACAAATCAGCGTAGGTACCGCTCCCACATCGAATCTCCGTCCCCTCTTGATTCTGAAAATAGCCTCCAGGTGCATGACAGGCATCTTCAATGATCCAGAGACCAAACTCGTTGGCAAGCGCTCGGTAAGCCTGCATGTCCACTGATCGGCCAGCAAAATCTACGGGAATCACGCCATGATAGGTGCCTTTAGGGCTTGACTCTAATAGCCTACGTACCTTGTTGATGTCCAGCAGATAAGTCTTGGGGTCGATATCCACGAACACGACTTCACCACCACAATACCGCACACAATTGGCGGAGGCCGAGAAAGTGATCGGAGTGGTAATCACCTTTTGATTAGGCTTGACATCCAGCGTAAGCGCGCAAAGGTGCAATGCCGCAGTACCATTAGCGACCGCTACAGCATATTTGGCACCGACATAAGCGGCAAATGCCTCCTCAAATTGAGTGATCTGTGGACCTTGTGTCAGGAAATCAGCTTGAAGCGTCTCGAGAACGGCTTGGATGTCCTGATCGTTGATGCTTTGCCTCCCGTAAGGAATAGGTTTCATACAGCAAAAGTGGAATCGACATGCTCTTTGATCAAAGCTCTAAGGGAATCCATGGTTTCCCAATTCGTATTGGTTCCAGAGTTATAACTGAACTCCGGGGGTACTCGTTTGGCATTGTGCTCTGTAATGAACTGCTCGAGATCCCATGCAGGAACTGCAGGCAGGATCACATAGTATTTGCCAAGATCGAAAGTGTTGTACGAATCCGAAGCAGTGATCATTTCTTCGTGCAGCTTTTCACCGGGACGGATCCCGACGATAGGCTTTTCGCAGTCTGGCCCGATGGCTTCAGCGACATCCATTATCTTGTAGGAGGGGATCTTCGGCACGAAAAGTTCACCTCCCCAGGCATGCTCCAGCGCATGCATCACCATATCGACTCCACCTTGCAATGAGATGTTGAACCGCGTCATCTTAGGATCCGTGATTGGCAGAAACCCCTCCTTTTTTTTCCTTAGAAAGAACGGGACAACAGAGCCGTTGGACCCCAAGACATTGCCATAACGTACGACAGAGAACCGAATGTCTTTCGCTCCTTTGAAGTTGTTTGCCGCAATGAACAATTTGTCAGATGTCAGTTTTGTGGCCCCATAGAGGTTCACCGGTGCGCAAGCTTTGTCCGTCGACAGCGCAACCACCCGCTGGACGCTGGTGGCCAAGCTCGCTTTGATGACATTTTCCGCACCACCAATATTTGTTTTCACGCACTCGTCGGGATTGTACTCGGCAATCGGCACGTGCTTCATCGCTGCGGCATGTATGACGTAATCCACGTCGTCAAAGGCCCTC
>JBCCXG010000092.1:0-12981 GCA_039191945.1 Bacteroidota bacterium | reverse complement strand
TCTATCGATCGATGGTAAAAATGGCTGAAATAGCCATGACTGGGTTTAGGGTAGATATTCCGATCTCCTAGAGATTGTCCTGCGGGGATGTTCTCGGCGCCCCAAACTTCCAGCAGCGCGTCCTCGCTGCCATACTTGTCTGCAAGCCATTCCGAGAACATACGGCACAACAAGGAGCGATAAGTCGGAGCTTGTTCGAGGGACCGTTCAATGGCGCTCCAGAAGATGTTATCCTCATTTTGGAATTCCACAAACGCCAACGCCGGATCATCGGCATACCTCAGGCCCGTGTGGGGGTTTCGGTGATTGAGCATATTTACGGTCAACGCTATGTTGAGGTCTTGGAGGTCAGGAGCGAAATTGACTAGCCCAGACGAAGTACCATTGAGGTGCGACCAGGGGTAGCTGAGCTGCTTGATTTCCTCGTAGTTGAGGAGCTTGGTGCTATCGCCAGGCTGAATCCGCTGACCGTAAATGTGGGACCAGCCTGTGTAAATGCCCTTTTCCTTTAAGGCATGATGAAAGTAGTCGAACCGCTCATACTTCTCAGGGGCGAGATCCGTCGAAACATTGTGAGCATACCCGTTCCAGGTAAACTTGTGAAATCGAACCCCATTCTGTCCGTAGTAGGCCAGGAAGTCAGCATACTGATCCGCTTCTGTCGCTTCGACATAGGGCTTCGAACTGCAAATATTGGTACCCCACAATTTGATGGAGTGACCGTCTTCGAAAACCAGGGAGTCATTTGCAAACTGGAGAAAACCGTGTTGACCCGCAGGTGCATCCAGCCAGTGGCTCATGCTGATCGGAGAGGGTGTAGCAAAGTCTTCGACTGGCTCGAAAGGAAACCAATCTGCTGTAAGGTCCGTTCCGGCCGGTTCCTTCGGTGGAGTGCATTGCAACAACAGTAAGAGGCCAGTGATGACCGACAGATGCTTCATGACTTTTGGGTCTAGTCCTAAAGATAGAAAGCAGAGCTATGGTTGAGTGGCCCATGGTGACCTGATGAGACGGCGAAGAGCGAGCTAGCAGGCAGTGATACGAAGTTGAAAAAAGGGACAGTCTCAAAAGCTCGTCATTCAGACCGGAGGGAAGAATCCATTTATGCAAAGATTTGGTAATCAATCCCTAAAGATCCTTCGCTGCGCCTGCCTGCCGGGGCAGGCTCTGGATGACGTCCGATTGCTTTTGATACTGTCCCCTATTCTTATCCTAATTAATCTTGATTGTTAATAGCCCGGATTTTGCGGGAGTAGGTTTTCATTTCGATCAATCTCATCCTGAGGGATCGGGAAGTAGTAATCCCTGGTGGGATCGAAAGTGGGATGAGGTTCCAGCGAATTGGGGCCGTTAAATACTTCAACACCCATATCACGTCGCTTGATGTCGTACCAGCGCTTGAACTCAAAGGCCAACTCCAACCTACGCTCTTCCATGATCAGATCGCGCATCTCGCCTTGAGACAAGCCGGCTGCGACATCCGCTGGGAAGTCCGTCATAGCACCGTTCCAGTTTCTGGCCCTTGCCCGGATCTCGTTGAGGTAACCCAATAGCTCGCCTTCTGATCCACCCAACTCGTTCAGTGCCTCAGCAGCGATCAGTAGAACTTCTGCATACCGAAATGCTACATAGTTATTGTCGGACCGACCGCCATCACCACGGTGGGTTCCTGGGTTTCGGAAGTACTTCCCAATGTGCGGCCTGGGCGATCCATGATTCGGAGCAAATAATTCATAGCCTGACCACTCTCCATCCACGAATGCGGAGTCGATCATACTGGCCCGGCGACGATAGTCCCTGGCATCCCAGGTGTCGTATACTGAGAAGGCGGGTACGCTCACACTCCAACCCGCATTGACGTTCGGTAGCGTCACGCTTCTGATCCCTGTGATTGGCGCCATCCAATCAGTGTTTTGATTATTGGGGCCAGACAAGTTCCCGGCGAAGTCGACTGCGAAAATATGCTCTGCCAACCCATCGTGCTGCGTAGCGTCCCACAGGGTGGCGAAGTCGTCCATTAGCCGATACCCAAAGGTGCCGCTATTGTCAATGACATATTTGGCTTCATTGTAGGCATCCTGCCAATTGCTCAACGTCATGTGCACGGAAGAAAGGTAAGCTGCCGCCGTACCTTTGGTGGGCCTGGTCCTCAAGCCATCTTGCTCATCAGGGAGGTTGGTTTTGGCAAACTCCAGATCGGCAATGATGTTCGTGTAGACTTCACTCTCAGGGGTCTTACCAATCGCCGAGACACTTTCTGGATCGTCGATCGCGAAGTCAATGTAAGGGATGTCCCCGAAGACCCTCACCAGATGGTAGTAGGCGAAGGCCCTGATGAACCGGCTCTCAGCAATCAGCTCATTGATCTGACCAGCTGGCTCGCCCACTTGCTCCGCTCCAGCAATGGCCGCGTTGGCTGCACCAATGATCTGGTAGGCTCGAGGCCAAAAGGCGGTGATCATTCCATTGTTGGAATCCATGTTGAAATCATTCACCTGCTGTCTTCTACCGGGGGTATTGCGATCACCAATGTCACACATGTCACTCCGGAGCTGAAGGCTCAGTACCAGCTTTCTGCCGTAAAACTGCTCGCTAGCAATGTAGGCGTACGAGCCCAGGACGGCGGTTTCGACGTCGGCAACACTTTGGAAGAACGCCTCAGGAGCCAAAAGTCCTACGGGCTCCTCTACGAGATCTGTGCAGCTCTGGGTGGCAGTCAATGCCACCAGGATCAAGGAAAGTAAGAATATCTTTTTCATCTTTATTTTCTTCAATGTGGCTTGATACATTTAGAATCCTAGGTTGAGTCCAAGGGTGACCGCTTTCGCGTTGGGATAGCTTCCGTAGTCCAGACCCAGGTTTCGGTTGCCGTTGGTTGGCCCGTCCGATCGGTAATTGACCTCTGGATCATACCCTTCATAGTCGGTGATGGTCAGGAGATTTTGCCCGCTGATGTATACCCTTAGGCTTTCGACGCCTATGTTATTGAGCAAGGAGGAAGGCAAGCTGTACCCCAGTGCGATGTTCTTGAGGCGGATGAAGCTGCCATCCTGTACAAAGCGAGTCGAGGCTCTGCGAGCGCGGCCTGTGGTAGCTCGAGGCACATCCGTATTGGTATTTGTCGGGGTCCATCGGTCCAAAGCGGCCGTGGTGGCATTATTGAGCCCAGCGAGTAAGTCCAGCTCCATGAGCGTGTAGCTGTAGAGATCGTTGCCTTGGGAGCCCTGCACGAAGAAGTTCAGGTCGAAGCCCTTGAATTCTATGTTATTGTCCCAACCCCAGATAAAGTCCGGATGGGGGTTTCCGATAATCACTCGGTCATCATTGTTCAGTTGACCATCAGGGACATCATCAGAACCGCTTACGTCTCTGAATCGCTCGCCACCAGCCTCTTGCTCGAATCCCCCACCGGGTAAGAATTCTTCTCCTTCCTGGTAGACGCCATCATAAAGGAATCCAAAGAAGGAACCAACCGGGTGGCCTACCCTTAGGACCTGTGTTTGTCCCAATCCTACCATGTGTCCCGGACCGGAGCTGTACAAAATGTCCACACCATCGGGCAGTTCCAGGATCTTGTTGCGATTAGTGCTCACATTGAGCCCGGTGCGCCAGGTCAGTAGTCCTTGAACCGGTACAGCATTGAGGGTAAACTCAAATCCTTTGTTCTCAACTGATCCAACATTTTTGAGCTGTGTACCAAAACCTGAGTATTCCGGTAGGGGTACGGAGAAGAGCAGATCGTTAGTTTCCATGCGGTAGTAGTCCACGACAACGTTGACCCGATCGTTGAAGAGGCTGATGTCCGCCCCGACATCAAACTGGCCGGTAGTCTCCCAAGTCAGATTATTGTTGGCGACATTGGCGGGAGCCACTGCATTGATGGGCTGGCCATCTTGGATCGTGAAGACATTGCCGAAGCGCGCGAGTGTCTGGTAGGGGTTGATCGCCCGGTTGCCGGTCAGTCCGTAGCTCACACGCCACTTCCACTGGCTGATGAAACCCGCTCCCTGCATGAAGGCTTCTTCGGACATGTCCCACGCTACGGCGCCAGATGGGAAGAAGGCCCATTTGTTGTTCTCACTGAATGTCGACGATCCATCATATCTCGCGGTGAAGGTCGCCACGAAGCGATCGAGGAAGGCGAAATTAAGGCGTGTGTACCAGGATGCGAGCTCCCACTCGTCCAAAGAAGAGGAAGGCGATAGCCAGGTGGAAGATCCGTCCAGGTCCCAGAAGAGGCTTGCGTCCGTGACGAAGGTTTGTCCGCGAGCGGCCCAGCGTTCTTGGATGGATTGTTGGTAAGAGTATCCTGCTACGACGTTCAATTCTCCGATGCCCAGGTCTTTATTGTAGGTCAAATAGTTTTCACTGAGCAGCAAAGAATTCTTCCCGGAGCTGATAGAACCTGCACCTCCGACGCCGCGGGCACTCTGCAAGACTGAAGGGGGTGTAAGTACCGGTTCGGAAGTTCTCGGTGCTGATGCCCAAAGTGGTCTTAAAGGCGAGGCCGTCTATGATCTCCACCTCAGCGAAGAAATTACCCTGAAGGCGGTCATTCTCATTTTCAGAGGTATATTCATTCAGAATCGCAGCAGGATTGTCATGGGCGTCGTTGAGACGGGCGATGGTGTAGTTCCCATCATCATCGAAGATGCCTTGATCAGGCTCAAATTTGAAGGCGGAAGAGATCACTCCTACGCCATTGGCACCCCCAGATCCCTCTTGGGTCACAACTCCATTCCGGTTGGTTCGTCTGGCAAATAGGTTGAGACCAAGTTTCAGGTAGTCGGTGGCTTGTATGTCTATGTTACTCGTAGCGCTATATCGCGCGTAGTCTGATCCCAAAACGATTCCTTTCTGATCGAAAACGGTACCCGATACGTAGTACTTCACATTGTCTGAGCCCCCAGATACTCCCACTTGGACGTTTTGAATGGCGCCATTGCGGAAGATCTCATCCTGCCAATCCGTGTTGGCACCCATGGAGGAGAAGTCTGGGTTAGTCTCTTGTATGTAGTCTATGAATTGATTGGTATTCAACAAGTCGAGGCGGTTGATCTCCTGCTGGAAGGACGTAGAGGCATTGAGTGTAATCCGTGTTTTCCCTTGCTCTCCCCGCTTCGTGGTGACCAGAATCACGCCGTTTGCTCCTCGTGATCCATAGATCGCGGTGGCGGAGGCGTCTTTCAGGATTTCAATGGAGGCGATGTCCTCAGGTGGTGGCAAGGTGCCCCCTACGAAACCATCAACAACGAAGATCGGGTCACTGCTGGCATTGATCGATGTGCCTCCGCGTACACGAACCTTAGTAGGCGCACCAGGCTCTCCATTGTTGTTCGTGACCTGCACGCCAGCGGCCCTGCCTTGCAGCGATTGGACTGCGCTCAAGGCGGGGTAGGCGATCAGTTCTTTTTCGGTGACGGACGCTACTGAGCCCGTCAGGTCGCTCTTCTTTACCTGCCCGTAGCCAATCACCACGATTTCTTCGAGGGCTTGCACATCTACTTCCATCGAGACTTCCAGGAAGGTCCTGCCGCTCATGGCGACTTCCTGCGTCTGGAACCCGATGGAGCTGAAGACCAATGTGGCATTTCTATCGGTTACATTGAGCGAAAAATTACCATCGATATCAGAGACAGTACCGGTGGAGGTGCCTTTGATGAGGACGTTGACGTTGGGTAAGCCCTCCCCTTCGTCATCAAGGACCTTCCCGGTCACCGGTTCCTGGTCCTGTACCTTGCTCGTTTCAACAGGCTTTTCCCTTTCAATCTCGGGCCTCTCCTTAATAATGACCGTTTTGTCATAAATTTCATATTCCAGATGACTGGGCAGTATTTGCTCCAGGACTTCGTGGATCGTGGCTTTCTTTACTTTGATCGCCACGGCGGACATCCCTTCCAACAACTCGGTTTTGTAGAGGAAGTCGAAATCGCTTTGTTTCTGTATTTCGATTAGTACCTGCTCAAAATCGGCATTTTTCAGGTTCAGGTCTAGCTTCGCGTTTTGCGAGTAGACACTAGCGGAGACCTGAAAGAGGGCCCCAAACAATAGAAAGACGGTTAGCTTCATGATCAACCACATTCTTCCACTTGGCCATACCAAGGGAATCACTCGATAGTTCATAACTTTGTCGGGTTAAGTGATACAAATTGTTTAACAAAAAAGAGGAGAGGGGATGCTGCAACATCGCCTTCTCCTTGTATTCTTAAAAATCACCTGATGATGACCGTCCGACCTTTGATCGTCATGGTGATTTCGTCAGTTTTTTCCAAAAGCTCCTTTACATTTTCGAAGTCCTGATATCTCTTAAATCCCCCGGTGAATCGAATACCAGAGATATCGGTGCCATCAAAAAAGACATCGATGTCGTACCATCGAGAGAGAATTGTCATGATGTCTTGCAATGGCCTATCCTGGAAATAGAAGCGGTTTTCCTTCCAGGCGATGTATTGCCAGGGGTCCACTTGCGTGCGAATCAGCGAGCGCTCTGATTTTTTCAGAATGGCTTGTTCCTCAGGGGCCAATATCTCTTGCAAATCGTATGCCTCATGAGCAATCGCAACGGCCCCTTCCACCAGCGTGGTCATGATCACGTTGTCGTCGTCGTAGGCACTGACGTTGAAAGAGGTACCCAATACGGTGATCTCTTGTCCGGCGCTAGCAACAACAAAAGGGCGGGCAGCGTCTGGGGTCACCTCGAAGTAGGCTTCACCCTTCAACTCGACCCGTCGGTTTTGATCACCAAACCGTGTTGGGTATCTCAGACGGGTATCCGCATTGACCCATACTTTGGTGCCATCGGCCAGTACGAGGAAGAACTCTCCGCCCCTGGGCACTTGCAATGTGTTGTAAGCCACTTCAGAGGTCGACGTCTCTTTGGGTGCGTATTGCAGCGCCTGACCGTCACTGTTGATAGCGACATCCTGTGCATCTATCGTGAGTTGCTGTCCTTTGGACAACGCAAACTGCTGACCATTGCCAACGGTCAGTACAGCCTTACCCGTGCCAGGAGTGATAGGCTCCAGGACTATTGGGGCTTCTGCCGGTGTATTCCAATAGAGGTAGCCAACGACGGTCAAAAGTAAAAGGATAGAAGCAGCTATTCCGGATAGTGCCCGCCACGGGAAGGGTCTTTTTGAGGAGGCTTCCAGCTTCTGCAAAACGCCAAGCCAGGCCTCCGGGATATCGATAGGATTGTCTCCTTTGGGTTGCTCTAGAAATGTGACGGCCTGCTGATAGTAGCGCTCATTCGAGGGATGTGCAGCCCTCCAGGATTGCAGTTGGTCTTGCTCGGCTGCCGACAGCTCATCATGGACTGATTTCCATATCAGCTCAAAGTCAATTTCAAGTTTTGGAGTCCGCATTGGTAAAAAATTTGCAACCGTGTGGACATAAGACAACTATGTTTCTAAAAAGGGTGACAAAGCAGTAGGAATTTTTGCACTTTCTATAATTCGCGTGTCCTACTTTCAGCCAGCAATAAGTAAAACAAGTATCGCTAGCATCGCATTTCGGACCTTCTCTCTGGCGCGTTTGAGTTGGGTCTTGACCGTATTTTCAGAGATCTGCAGCTCTACCGAGATTTCCTTCACCTTTGCCGCCTGGGTGTACTTGAGTTCCATGATGCGGCGCATTTTGGGTGGTAGCTTTTGTAATGCGGCGCGGAGTCGGCGATTCAGCTCAGGATCAATCGCGCTATCCTCTATCGAAGAGGCTTCCATCAAACCCTGAACATACAATATATTGTGCCTATCTCTTATTTGTATCTGCCGGAGCAAATTGAGGCACTTGTTTTTGGTGGCCTCGTAGGTGTAGGCTTTGAGAGAAGATCGGATCTCAAGCCTGCCTGCGTTTTCCCATAGTTCACTAAAGACTGTCTGCACCGTATCTTCAGCCTGCGCATGATCACATAAATAGCCATTGGCGAAAGCCACGAGCGTTGCGTAGTGCGCCCTGAAGAAGTGCTCGAAGGCATTCTGGTCGCGATTTTGTATCGCCTTAGCTGTCAAGTCTTCACTGCTGCTCAAAGTAGCTGGGGCTTTTGGGTTATGATAATGTTAATGAATAATTTACAAAATTTTTCAGCAGCTATTATTGTCCTTACGAGGAATTCTTCAAATTACTAGGCTCATCATTCTAGCGACATGAACAGACTACTTCAATGCCTTCGCCATTTTTTTATGCTCAGCCTGATTGTTTGCTCTTCCGTCGCTTGGGCGCAGGATCGCTTGTCTGGAAAGCAATTCGCGACCCGGTCCGAAGTATTGGGACGAAATGGGATGATCGCGACCAATCACCCGATTGCGACCCAGATTGGTGTAGAGATACTGAAAAAGGGCGGATCAGCGGTGGATGCAGCCATCGCCGCAAATGCTTTCCTTGGGCTAGCAGACCCTGGGATGAACGGGATCGGAGGCGATCTCTTTGCGATCGTTTGGGACGCTCAAACGAAACAATTGTACGGATTAAATGCCAGCGGCAAAGCTGCTGCAGCATTGTCTTTCAAAGAGTTGAAGGCTGAAGTTGATGGAGGCAGGAGCTATCGAAGCGGCATACTTTCCGTAACCACCCCGGGTTGCGTGGATGGTTGGGTAGCCCTTAATGAACGCTGGGGGAAGCTGTCATTGGCGGAATTGCTACAGCCGACGATTGACTATGCTCGGGAAGGCATCGCGATCACCAGTGAGGTATCAGACAACTTCCAATCGGCAGAGCAGCGCATGCAGCAGAGTGACAATCCGACCTTCAAAGCCACGTATTTCATCAATGGGAGGTTCCCTCGCAAGGGAGAGGTCTTTCGGAATACGGACTTGGCCAACTCGCTGCAACTGATCGCTACCAAAGGTCGTGATGGCTTTTACCAAGGGGCTACAGCCCAGGCCATCGTGGATCACATGAAGCAACAAGGTGGATACATTTCACTCGAAGACCTGTCGGCTAATGAGCCGCAGTGGGTGGAGCCGGTCTCGATCAATTACCGGGGCTATGACGTTTGGGAGCTACCGCCCAATGGTCAGGGGATCGCCGCACTACAAATTCTCCAAATCATGCAAGGTTTTGATGTAAAGGCTATGGGTTTTGGTAGTTCGTCTTACGTTCATCATTTCCTCGAAGCGAAAAAGCTGACCTATGAGGACATGGCGATGTTCTACGGAGATCCGAATTTCGGCGAGATTCCCGTTGAGACCTTATTATCTGAAGGATATGCAGCTACTCGGAGACAGCTCGTGGATCCCACGAAGGCAGGGTCTTACGATCCCGGCATGGCATTTGGTGATCACACGATCTATCTCACCACCGCTGATGGCGAGGGTAATATGGTATCCCTGATACAAAGCAATTCTAGCTTATTTGGCTCGAAGGAAGTACCGAAAGGTGTGGGCTTTGCACTTCAAAATAGGGGGTCAGGATTCATGCTGACGGAGCCGGACCATGTCAACGCGTATGCTCCGGGTAAGCGGCCCTTTCATACCATCATCCCAGCATTCGTCACCAAGGATGGAGAGCCCTACATCAGCTTCGGGCTGATGGGGGGAGACATGCAGCCTCAAGGACATGCGCAGGTGATTATGAACCTCGTTGATTTTGGGATGAACTTGCAAGAGGCCGGCGACGCGCCCCGCATCAGGCATATTGGTACTTCTGCGCGTGGTATCGGGCACCGTGAGGGCGTCGGGACCACCTACTTGGAATCAGGCTTTGATTATGAGGTCATTAGTGACTTACTCGACAAGGGACATGATGTCAGATTTACCAAAGGGGTGTATGGCGGTTACCAGGCCATCATGATCAAAGAGGGTGTCTACTACGGCGCGTCAGAGTCTCGAAAAGACGGACAGGCGGCAGGTTATTGACGGTTCAGAGCGCAGAGCGTTCGCTATATCGCAGGGCTTCTCGAAGCCCATCATAATCTTCGTCGGAGCAGCGCACGTATCCTTGCATGGAGTAAAGTGATTCCATGGCCTCCTTGCCCTCCGGCGTAGCGATGAACTTCACCATGGCCAGCGAGATGTCGAATTGCATCTGCCGAGACATGTTGCGGTTGAATACCACCGGGTCATTGGGAATAGGGTCAGTCACCGCAATGACCTTCACCTTATCTGCCACGTCAGGATATTTCTTGAGCAATTTGGCCCGTGCATCCCGAATCGTGCCATCCCCGGTGGGTGCCGCGTGGAACGTCGCGCCGGCATCAGCCATACCCCGATAAACGATTTCTACCACTTTATCGTGCTTCCCCGCAAATGAAACATGAGACGGTTGGATCCCAATGGATTCCAACATCATCTTTGGGTACAGGTAGCCCGAGCCGGATACCACGTCCGTATACACCATGGACTTCTGTGAAATGTCCTTTATGCTTGTGATGCCGCTGCCGACATTGGCGATGATCTGGCCGAAGTAGTTGGGACTGTTGTACCGGACTGACTTCAAGACCGCCCGGGCGCCATGTGCTTCGTTGGCACGGACGTAGCTGAGCGAGCTCATCATGGCCACGTGTGCCTTGTCTTCACCAAATGCTTGGATCATTTCCTCATAGTTCGCCGGGATATGCAATTGATAGTGAAAGCCAGTCTCATGATGCAGAAAATTGAGCATGGCCGTTGCCCCAATTGTGATCTCCTCGTGATCGACGGAAGGTGTGAAGTAAAATCGAATGGGCCGGTCCTCGGTCCCTTGGTCTAGCGCTCCCGCTGAGGCCGCCTGGATGGTTTTGCGTGCGGCGATCCGCTGTTTCCGTTTATCCAGGTTGGAGGCGGGCGTACATGCGCTGACGGCCAGGGAGGTGCCTAACAACAAAAAAAATAATTTCATGATGGCGGTGTCGTCTATAGAAACTCTCGGCAGATCAAAGATATGTTAAGTAGAACCGTTGCCAACAAATATGTAATATATTCATCGGGATTTTAGAACCAACCATCGAATTCTAAGGTATTTCGGTCATGAGCCGCGACGAGGCAAACTTGAAAAAGTGATAATGAGTAGTAGTTTTTTACATTTTTTGACCGAACGGCGCATGTTACAACGTTAAAATTGTGTAGCTTTATAAAATCTAATCAATTCAATTATTTCCTTATACGATGGTTCTGATAATCGGAGTCGTTCTCTTCTGCTTTGGCGCAGTGGTTTCGTTGCTGGCGGTGCTTGATTTTCGCAATGTGGAAGGCTTTGACTTGAACTGGGGCAAGTTCAATCTCATTTCCTTTGCTTTGTCCTTTTTGGCGCTTGGTGCGTATCTGATACATAGCGCCTAGCTAGTAGCACTTGCGCATAGCGCGGGTGGCGCCTACCCCGAGCGGTTATTGGGTAGGGAACCGCGTCCTCCTCCTTTAGCTAACGAAGCCGATCGGCGCTTCTCACTAATTTTTCATCCCTCCGGATGAAGCGATTGGCAAACGAATTGAGCAACAACGCCACCAGGGGCAAATAGAAGCTTACTTCAAACTTTCCTTGCTGCGTGGGATCTACCACCAGGTCGGCTGGATTGATGTATACAAACCATGTGAAGATGATACTACCGCCGATGATCAAAGAGTTCAAGGCGCCCAACTGGATCTGTCGTAAGCGGTTTTTGTACTGGAAAATGGAGATAAAGGCAACGATCGCGCCAGCAAACAAAAACAATGAAATGTAATAGGTGTCTTTTCGGCTGATGATTTCCCCCGTGCTACCGTCCGGATTCAATTGTTCGTACCGGAGCTCATACACGTTCAGTTCGACCTGTTCGGTGCGCTCAGGATTGACCTCAGACCAGATCGGAAAGAAAAGTGCCGCAATCAGCGTCAGTGCGGTCAAAAGTAGAAAAACGGTTTGGATACGTTGTATCATCGGTCGGTTTCTTTAGAGTAAGCAAATTTATGGATTGCATATGAATCACATGGGACCTATTTTCCTTTTTGGCGCCCTCGGTTTTTTCAAGATGTTTGCGACATGAGGTATTTTATCCATCTCGTCTATGACGGTACGAAGTACCACGGTTGGCAAGAGCAAGACAATGCCATCGCGGTGCAAGAGACCGTCAATGATGTGCTGATTACGCTGCTGAAAAAATCCGTGAAATGTGTGGGCAGTGGTCGTACCGATACCGGAGTACACGCCCTTCAGCAAGTTGCTCATGTTGATGTAGACGATGAACTAGATGTCACTCAATGGGCTTACAAAATGAACGCGCTGCTGCCCAGAGACATCGCTGTGAAATCGATACGAGCGGTTCGACCGGAGGTGCACGCTCGCTTTGCCGCTACTGCAAGAAGTTACGAATACCACATTCATACCCAAAAAGATCCTTTCAAGATCGGTAAGTCGCATTTTTTTAACCGGTCACTGGATGTGCATTTGATCAATGAGGCCTGTACCATACTCAGCCAATGGAAGGACTTTGAGTCCTTTAGCAAGGTGAAGACCGACGTCAATCATTTTGACTGTGACATAGCGTACGCGGCCTGGCACTATGTCGATGGCAACCATTTGTTCCGGATCCGGGCCAATCGGTTCCTTCGCGGTATGGTACGAGCCATTGTTGGCACCCTACTCGATATTGGGGAGAAAAAACTTTCTTTATCAGATTTCGCTTTAGTACTAGAGCGTCGAGATCGCAGAGCTGCAGGAAGGGCGGTACCCCCAGAAGGACTGTTTTTGACCGCCGTTGCGTATCCTGAAGATATCTATCTGTAAATAGCACCTTGGAAAAAGAACAAAACATCAGCGGCAGCATTGTCGATTTGGGCATTCTCAAGCGCCTATTTGTCTTTGCGAAGCCCTACATGAGGTATTTTTACGTGTTGGTATTCCTCACCATCAGCCTCGCTTTGCTGGTGCCGGCACGCCCTCTGCTCATCCAGTTGACCATAGATAATGACATTGCTCAAGGCGATTTGCCGGGTTTGGTCAACATGATTTTGATCTTGATCGGGTTGCTATTTGTCCAATCTGTCGTACAGTATTACCATACTTATTTATCCGGATGGCTCGGGCAATATA